>CAKQMM010000332.1 GCA_934254755.1 uncultured Clostridia bacterium | reverse complement strand
TTTTTAGGCGCGGGCGGGTGCTTTTTGGGCGCGCTTTTGATAGGCGTTTTAAAAGGCGACCCCGAATTTATAAGCGAAATGCAAAATTTGCTGGCGGAACTCGGATATGAATTCGTTTCGACCGACGCCGCAATTAGCGCCGCTTTAGCGACGACCGTTTACACAGGCGTAACTATTATAGGTAGCGGCGTTTGTCTTATATTATCTGTTTTATTGCTTGCAACCGTTGAAAAACAACGCACGCCCTTTTCTAAACCCGTGGTTAAAACGGCAAGGGTTTACGGGATAGTTTTTATCGCCGTGACGATAGTTGCGAATATCATCGGCTCGGTTGCGGGCGCGATTATAACAAGCCCGAACGCTTTTGCGTCTTCCGGTAACTACGGATTTTTAACGGCGGGCATCGCGCTTATAATAGCCTCTTTCTTTATAGACTACGGCGCGGACTTGCGCGCGATTGCGGACTCCGTACCCGTAGCGGACGAACCCCCCGCCGACGGCGCGCAAAACGCTTATAGCGACGACGCGAACAACGGCGGCACGAATAACGGCGCTTCAAGCGGCGAAGATTTGTTCGACTGATTTCAAATAGTTTTAAAAGCCTTTTGCGAATAATCTCGCAAAAGGCTTTTATTTATCTGCTTGTTTTATTCCGTCTTTTCGGCGGGGGCTGAATTATTATCGCCGCTTAACGCTTTTTTATCTTCTTTTTTAATCTTATAGTTCGCGCGCATTGCGTTTAATATCGCTATGAACGCAACGCCTACGTCGCCGAACACCGCAAACCACATGTTGGTTATGCCGAGCGCGGAAAGTATAAGAATTATAAGTTTTACGCCGAGCGCGAAGTAAATGTTTTCGTAAACGATGCGCATCGTCTTTTTGGCGATTTTTTTGGCGTTTTTAATGTCTTCAAGGTTATCGTGCATAAGTACGACGTCGGAAGCCTCGATTGCCGCGTCAGACCCGACCCCGCCCATTGCGATGCCTATATCGGCGCGCATTAAAACGGGCGCGTCGTTTATACCGTCGCCGACGAAACACAAAACGTCGCTTTCACGCTTTTTGGCGAACAGCTTTTCAACCTCGTCAACCTTGTCTTGCGGAAGAAGCGAAGACTTATATTCGCTGACACCGACCGCTTTTGCAACGCTTGCGGCGACCTTTTCGTTATCGCCGGTGAGCATAACGGTTTTTGCCCCGATAGAGTTCAGATAGCCTATAGTGGGCGCGCTTTCGGGCTTCACCTCGTCGCTTATAACGATAGTGCCTAAAAGTTTGCCGTCTTCGGCAACGTAAACCATCGTGCCGACGCTGTCGACAGGGGTGTACTCTACCCCGAATTTTTTCATAAGTTTTTCGTTGCCGCACAGAATTTCGGTTTTGCCGACGGCTACTATGCCGTGACCTTGCTCGTCGTGCGTAGCGTAGCCCTCTTCCGCCTTTTTGCCGTAAGCGCGCATAATAGACTTTGCTATGGGGTGGTTAGAATTTTCTTCGCACA
>CAKQMM010000331.1 GCA_934254755.1 uncultured Clostridia bacterium | reverse complement strand
TCATAAGGCGGCAATAAACCCAAAACCGCAACGACATAACTAATTGAGACGACTTTTCAAAATTTCGCACGCGTCGCCGACAAGAAGTTTGCAGGGGCGTTTTTTATAATATTCGGGCGTGCGCGCTTCGGGGGTGGGGGCGGAAGACTTTTCGGAAAGCCCTAATAGGTCGCGGCAGATAATTGAGCCGTTTTTCTCTTTAAACTCGCCCGCCAAGGACTGAATAAGCGCGTAATATTCCCCTTTGTACTTGACGTCTTTAGGGTCGGAATAGCCTTTAAGCATACCTAAAACCATCAACATTCCGCTGACCGCGCCGCAAACTTCGCGCATGCGCCCCATTCCGCCGCCGAATGCGGATGAAATTTTTTTAAGCGTTTCTTCGTCAATATTAAGTTCTTCTTTAAACGCCAAAACCACCGATTGCGCGCAGTTATATCCTGCGGCAAAATAACTTTCGCCCAACTCTCGTTTAGTCATACGCTTTCTCCTTTCGCTTGCCGAATTTTATGTATCGGCGCGACAATGAACTTATTATATAATTGTACATTTAAAAAGCGTAAATTGCAATAAAACTACCGAAAAAGCCGTTAAAAGAATAGCGGCTTCAGTTTGAAGCCGCCGTGTTTAATTTATAATTTATGCGCCGTTATTTATTAAGCAGCGCGTTCAGTTCTTTTTCAACGTAGTTTTCAAACTCTTTTTGCGCCAATTTTAAGCCTTCGCGGAATATTTCTGAAATTTGTTCTGCCGTGAATTTTTTTGGACACTCTTCGCTTAGAATTTGCCCGTTAAGCGGTTTTCTGCCACGCCGCGACGCGGGTGTGCGCTTACCCGCTTCAACCTCCATAATTTTTTTAATCAACCCGCTCTTTTTACAATTCGTCACTCCGCTTACACCTATTTGGCGAGCGTAACTTCTAAGGGTTGATAAACTACAATTTTCCAAATAAACTCTATCGTGCATATTTTTAACATATTTTGTGCATATTTGCACTATACAATCACATTATAAGTAGCATATTTGCATTTGTCAAGTTTATTGTGCAAATTTGTTCTAATATGTACAAAAAAAGGGTGTAAATATGCAACGGTTAAAAGAATTACGCGAAGAAAGGAACATTTCAAGATACGAACTTGCCGACGCAATTCAGACTTCACGCACCAACATAGGGCGTTGGGAGCGCGGCGAAAACGACCCGTCGAGCACGCAAATTGTAAAACTTGCGGAATTTTTCGGCTGTTCGACCGACTTTTTGCTCGGACGGGAGGACGATTTCGGAATTATGACCGCTTCCACCGTCGATTCGCCCCGCTTAAACGACGAAAACAAGCTTTTGAGCGTATACCGCGGTTGCGATAAAGATAAAAAACGGCAAATTTTAGACTTTGCGGAATACGTCGCTAAAAAGTAAAATCTTTCAAATGGTCTATATATCATATAAATTGTATTATATATAGACCACAATAACAATTATCGTTTCATATAATAATGGAAAATGCGGAGTAGTATATGGGCATCAACGAAGCG
>CAKQMM010000330.1 GCA_934254755.1 uncultured Clostridia bacterium | reverse complement strand
CTCGTCGGCTTAGACGTGGCGACCTTTATCGCAGAGCGCAGCGGCGACAACGTGAGAAGCTTAGAGGGTATGCTTAACAAAGTAATTTTCGCTTCCATTTTAGACGAAGTGCCCATCTCGCTTAAACTTGCAACCGAAGTTTTGGCAAACGACGGGCTTAAAAAAGAATCGAGCGAAGACGTTATTACCACCACGAGAATTATTGACGAAGTTTGCGCTTTTTACGACGTGCAAAAGGCTGATTTACTCTCTAAAAAACGCAATAAAGAACTCGTTAAACCGAGGCAAGTTTGCATGTATCTTATGACCGACCTTATGCCTATCCCCCTCGATACGATAGGTCAGGCAATGGACAGGGACCACGCCACGGTTATTTACGCAAAGAATAAAATCGACGAACTTATGAAAGTTGACAACAAAATAAACGTCGAAGTGAACGATATTAAAAACCTTATACTTAAAAAGTAATTTATGAGCAACACTTTTTCGGAAGGCGAATTCGACGCCGTCGTTATCGGCGCGGGTCACGCCGGGTGCGAAGCCGCTTTGAGCCTCGCGCGCACCGGCAACAAAACCGCCCTTTTGACGATAAATTTAGATAACATTGCCTTTATGGCGTGCAACCCCTCGATAGGCGGCACGGCGAAAGGTCACCTCGTAAGAGAAATAGACGCGCTCGGCGGCGAAATGGGCGTTAATATAGATAAAACCGCCCTACAAATTAAAATGCTTAACCGCGGCAAGGGCGCGGCGGTTCAATCTCTCCGCGCGCAAGCCGACAAAGGGCTTTACCACCGCGAGATGAAAAAGACGCTTGAAAACACCGAGAACCTTCGTATTCTTCAATGCGAAGCAACCGAAATTTTAACCGAAGACGGTCACGTTTCTGGCGTAAAAACCAACTATAACGGGGTTTTGAAGTGCCGCGCGGTCGTTATCGCCACGGGCGTTTACTTGAACAGCGATATAGTTTCGGGCGATTATAAAAAGTTTTCGGGCCCGAACGGGTTCCAGAACGCGACGATGCTTACCGACTCGCTTATTAAACTCGGCTTCCGCGTCAGAAGGTTCAAAACGGGCACCCCCGCCCGCCTCGATAAGCGGACGATAGACTTTTCAGCATTCACCGTTCAGGACGGCGAAACGGACGTTTACCCCTTTTCGTACATGTCGGAAAGTTTGCCCGAAAAACAATATCCGTGCTACCTTGGCTATACCAACGAAAAAACGCACGAAATTATTCTCAGCAACTTAGACCGTTCCCCTTTATATAACGGCTTTATCACGACCACGGGTCCCAGATATTGCCCGTCGATAGAAACGAAAGTCGTCAGATTTTCGGACAAAAACCGCCACCAGATTTTCCTTGAACCGGAAGGGCTCGATACGAACGAAATTTACGTTCAGGGTATGTCAAGCTCGATGCCGGTAGACGTTCAAAAGGATATGTACCGCTCCGTTAAAGGGTTCGAGCACGCCGAAATCATGCGCTACGCCTACGCGATCGAGTACGACTGCATAGATAGCTTAGACC
>CAKQMM010000329.1 GCA_934254755.1 uncultured Clostridia bacterium | reverse complement strand
CCCTTAGCCTTCTCCTCGTCCTTCAGGCTGCGGCTGGACAGGCCGATGTCGCAGCGGCCCTCCTCCACGGCCTGGATACCGGAGCCGGAGCCGGTAGCGTTGTAAGTTACGGTGATACCGGTATCGGCCTCAAAGGTCTCGCTCAGGGCGCCGATGACCTTGCTCATAGAGGTGGAACCATCGGTAGACACCGGCTCCTTGGCGGCGTTGTTTCCGCAGCCCACCAGCGCAAATACCAGCAGCATAGCCGCTGCAATACATCCAATTCTCTTTTTCATCTTTGTTACCTCCTTGTACTTTTGTTTTCTTGATTCTCTTGACCACGGTTTTATCGTAATTCCTGCGAGTAAAATCCGAAAGCAAAGGCGAGTTAAATATAAGTAAAATATTTTCCCCTATGTAAAAGCTGCATGTCCGCATCCTTCTACCCACCCCTTATAAACATCACCTCCGCCCCCTTTGATAAAAACAAGCACATCACAGAGTAAGCAAATCAGCGAATTTCAAATCAGAGATAACCGTTTTAAGTAAGATGGTACCTTGCCGGGCAAATATCCGCCGTTTTTAGTTAGTTCACAGGTAATTTGGATGTATATTTTGCAGATTCAATTCAAAATCCTGCAGCACAATGAAGAAATAGATAACTCCGAGGCACTTTAAATATTATATAGAAAGAGCCGGGAAACCATTACGGTTTCCCGGCTCTGAGTCTGCCGATAATGTGGTAAGATTTGTGATAACGGTAAGGAAGGGAATGTGAGGGAAACCCAAGAAGGGTGTCCCTCACCATTGAAATCAGATGCTTTTGAAACTTTTTCAAAGTTTCAAAAGCTTAGGCAGCGGGGCGAAAAGGCTTTTTCGACACGCTGAGAGCCGGGAAACCATTGAGGTTTCCCGGCTCTTGAAATTGGCACGCCGTGAGGGATTCGAACCCCCGGCCTTCTGGTCCGTAGATTATCCTAAAGAATAATCCAACACCCATGTAATTATACTGCAGATCTTAAAATAGCCATAGCTGTTCCCCATTTTTTATGTTGTGCTGATATAGCGTGAGCTGAGAATCCAGATACCCACATTCATTACACAAAAGCTCTCCTCCAGAGGCATGGTACCTCTGCTCAGATAGATCCTCCACCGCCTTTACAATTAGAGGAGTCAGTTCCCCCACCGTTAAAAAGCTTGGTATAAGAACATCATATTTTTTGGCTAATGCCGGTATTGTCAAGTTGATCAAAATATCCATTTTTACTTCCCGCACCCCACCTGCGGCAGATGCGCATTTGCACATCTGCCGCAGATATTTTCATTTGCCGCTGTTGATGCGTTGCATTTGCTCTGTCACCGCATCCATATCCTTTTCAACCTCTGTACGCAGCCTGACGGCCACCCCTCTCAGCCTTTCAAGAAATGCAATGCGTTTTTTGATCTGCTTTTCCTGCCACTGCAGCCAGGTGCTTCCGTTTGGAACGCACATTGCCAGTGGCTCCGTAAACAGCTCCTGCAGCAAACGGATCTCCCGCAGCTCCTCCTGCGCAATATCCATC
>CAKQMM010000328.1 GCA_934254755.1 uncultured Clostridia bacterium | reverse complement strand
CAGATGATACAACAATCAGCGGAAATCGTAACGCTGAAACGATTTGTTACGAATTGATTCGCCCCAATCTATCATCTTTTGTTGATTATAGCAATGCATCAGTGAATTTTGATTCATATGATTTTAGAAAAATGTTAGAGTTTTGCGATCAATTTGACAGCACCAATGGTCAAAAGGTTGATCTTGATTACTCCGCACCTAACTTTATATCTAAATTCGAAATAAATGGATTTTCAGCAGCAGTTATAAATACGATAAATCCTATTTCGAAGGAGCAATCATATTCACATATAAGTGATGGCGATTATACTATTGTGGGATTCCCGTCATCAGACGGCGAGGGTTCTTATCTTACTGGAAGCGGAATTAATTGTTCAATTTGTAAAACTTCCTCAAAGGAAAAACAGCATGCTGCTTGGGAATTTATCAGGCAATTTTATACTGAGGAATATCAACAGGAACATGTTATTGAAAGATATGAGAATGTAATAAACGGAGAAGTGGTAGTAAGCTATTCATCTGAATTTGGATTTTGTATAAATAATGCAGCAAGAATTGAAACCGCAGAAAAAATATGCGGTGGAGATTATTATAGCGGCACATATGAATCTAAGGGGCAAACTTATGAAATACTTCTACCAAATAAGGATGATTGCGATTTTATTGATAACTATATAAGCTCTATAAATCGCTGGGAATATGGTCGAGATAACGAACTTTGGGATATCGTTAAAGAAGAGGTGGTTGATTATCTTGGCGGAGATCAGGATATTAACCGCACGATTGATATGATTCAAAGCAGATCCGCTATTTTAGTGGGCGAAAAGTCGTAATTTTATATGAAAGGAAGATTGTATATGAGAACATTTAACAAAATTATTGCGATGCTTTCAGCTGTGATAACAGCGACTTCAATGATGAGCATTGCCTCTGCAAATGCTGCGGATTTTACAGAATCTACTCCTAGGTATCATCCTACGGTAAGAGTTTCGGGCAGATGAGAGATCATCCCCTTGAGGACGCTCCCGAAATTATTGCGAACAGAGATCTGATGTACCGTGAGGGCAACACCGCCCACTGCATTCTCTTCCTTGATGGAAAAGGCAGCGATGGAATCCTCGTTGAAGCAGAGGGTGCAGACTATGCTCTGAAGTCGCAGTTTATCTCCAACGCAAGAGCAATTATTGAAACCAATGACATTACCGCCGGAGAACGCCAGCTTCATGCAGAGTTGAAAGGTATGGCAAACCGCATTGCAGAGCTTGCTCACATGGGAGAAAACACATTCAGCTTTGACGAAATGCTCGGTGACAGCAATATGAAAGCCATGATGATTCAGGCTGTAGCAGAAATGCTGGACAGGCGTGATGACCTTGCAGAGGTTCGTGACAACTACCTTGGAATCACAGGACAGCCCGACCTCACGGTTATTGCAAAGCCCACGCAGGAGATGAACTCTACTGTCCGCTTGTGATTCAGGCTGAACCGCAGTATGATGAGGATGAGGATTTTAATGACGATTACGAGGTTATCCCCTCAAGCTGTGCT
>CAKQMM010000327.1 GCA_934254755.1 uncultured Clostridia bacterium | reverse complement strand
GCGCATAGCGTGTTAAAATATCGCTGCAACGTCACGGGCAGGATATCGGCGGCGCGTTGTTTTTCAAAAAACGGCTTCACGTTCTTTAAGTACGTGCCGTTAAGCCGGACGTAAAACAAATTTATAAAACGACGGACGGATATTTAAGCGGAAATGCGAGAAATAAAAAACCGCGGGTCGTAGTCGTTGACCAACGCGTAGACGACGGCGCGCTTGCGGTATCTAAAATACATAGCAAGGAAGGGAAAAAGGGCGATTGGCATATAAAGCATTTAACGTTAAAACCGAAGAAACACGAATCGCTTACTAAACCTTCGGCGGTCGAACACCGCGTAATCGTCGGTGTTAAAGAGCCGGGAACAAAAAGATATAAACCTATTAAAAGTCGTGATATGCAAAAGACGAACGACAGGGTTACTAATTGCGAATACAAAAGAATAAAACGCGGGTTAGGCGGCAAAACGCGCGCAAACCGCACTACGGCTAAAAATACCCTTGCAAAATGGCATAACCACTTTAAAGGGACGAAAAAATAGGCATAAAAAAACCGGAGCGGCTGTTAAGCAGGCTCCGGGGGGGGGAGCGTCACGTGCCGCTCCAGCCTAACTGGCACTATTATTATACGCAATAAAAAGCAAAAAGTCAACACCAAAAACAAAAAACAACCGGAGAAATAAAAAATGAAAGTCGCGTTATCTAATTTAAAGGACACAAAACAGCACAAAAGCTTTGAAAAAGAATATAAATACATAAAAATCCCTTAAAAGGCGATAACTTCTTCGACAATTTTTTTACAAAATAAAATTTAGTATAAAAAAACAAGCGGAAGATTGAAAAATTCCGCAAAAAAAAGTCCCCGAGATTAACCACCCGAGGCAATTCCGCAGCGACTGCGGCAGGTGTGAATTGAAAAATCAATTCACCTAAGACGATTATACGAAAACTAAAACGCGAAGTCAAGCGATTTAAATAAAAAGCAAAAAAAGTCCCCGAAACTCGCCGTTCGGGGCACTGTCGAAAAGTGATTCGACGGGCTTGAATGTACAAAACATTCAACTGCTAACAAGTTTATAGAGTTTTTTACGCAAAGTCAAGCATTTTAAATAAAAAAGCAACGGCAGTGCCAACGCTGAAAAGCATAAGCCATGACTAAAATAAGTCGCCGTTACTTTATGGTAATTATAAATAAACCAAAACGCAAAGTCAAGCGTTTAAATAAAAAGGGTAAAAAAAGTCCCCGAGATTAACCACTCGGGGCAATTCCGCAGTCGCTGCGGCAGGTGTGAACTGAAAATCAATTCACCTAAGACGATTATACGGAAACTAAAACGCAAAGTCAAGCGTTAAGTATACACAACTTTGCAAAAAATAATCGGAGAAATAAAAAAAGAAAGGTCGCGGACCGAAACTTAATTTGTTTTTAACGCCCGTTCAAGCCCGAGGGCGAACGACTACCTTTCTTTTACCGATTATATATTATAAGCTTTGATTTTGCAACTAAAAAATAAAAAACCGGAGCGGCTGTTAAGCAGGCTCCGGGGTGGGGCGCTACGTATCGCCCCTTGCCTAAATAGCAC
>CAKQMM010000326.1 GCA_934254755.1 uncultured Clostridia bacterium | reverse complement strand
GTCCCTGTACGCCGCCATTCCCACCTTTTCAAGGTAATTAAGAGCGATTTCTTCGGCTTCTTTTTTATTCCTTTTAAGCACCGTCGTTTGGGGACAAATGCAGTTTTTTAAAACCGACATATTGTTGAATAGGTTAAACGACTGAAAGACCATCTGAACGCTTGCGCGATACGTCGTGCGTTTAAGCGTTTCGACTTTTTCGCCGTTATAAAGAATTTCGCCGCCCGATTTTTCTTCGAGTAGGTTTATGATTCTCAAAGTGGTGCTTTTTCCCGATCCGGACGGACCTATTATAGAGATAACGTCGCCTCTATTTACGTTAAAAGAAATATCTTTTAAAATTTGATTATCGCCGAACGATTTTTCAAGGTTTTTAATTTCTAGTACGCTCATTTTATGCCTCCGTCAAATGAATTTCGGCGTCGGGGTCGGACTGCGAGCCGAACACCGTGTAATTCTTTTTGCCTTCAAGCTTCTTTTCGATAAGCCTTAAAATTCGGGTTATGGTGAAAGTTAAAACGAAGTAGATTGCCGCGACTAAAAGATAGGTTGCGAACGTGTCGTAGGTTATAGATACGATTTTCTTCGCCTGAAAATAAAGTTCCGTGAAGCCTATTACGTTTAAAACGGAAGTATCTTTTACGTTTATAACGAATTCGTTCGCAACGCTCGGCAAAATATTTTTTAACGCTTGGGGAAGTATTACTTTAAACATTGCCTGAAAGTGCGTCATTCCGACCGCTTCCGCGCCTTCGTATTGACCTTTGTCTATCGACATAATACCGCCGCGGACGATTTCAGCCATGTATGCGCCGGTGTTTATCGAAACGATAAGCATGCCGGAGAATATTACGCTGAGCGTTTGCCCGTCGTTTAAAAGAGCGAAGCCCCAGAATATAACCATTGCCTGAACCATCATCGGGGTGCAACGGAAAACTTCGATGTAATCGTTTAAAATATAGTCTCCCGCCTTTTTAAGTCCTTTTAAAAATTTGTTTTTCGGCACGGGCATAGTGCGGTAAACGCCTATTAAAAGACCTATTATTAAACCTGCAATCGTACCTATTATGGAGACGAGCAGCGTATATCCCACGCCTTGCAACAGTAGCGGCGAGTATTTTACTATTATATTTCCTATCGAGCGTATTGACATCTTGTTTTTCCTTTCAATGCGGTTTATACGGGCGTTTTCCGTGATAAACGCCCGTAATTGGTTTTATTAGTTCTGCGCGTATTTAGTCGCGTATTCGGTTGCGGCGGTCATCATCTGCAAGCGGGCCGCGCTGTCGAGTTTGCTAAGAGCCGTGTTTATGGTCGTTTTAAACTCGTTGCCTTTTTTCATGCCGATAGCGATTTGCACGTCTTCCGCGGAGGCGGTAAAGCCCGTCGAGTTATTTACTAAGTGAACGTATGTGAGGTCGGTGTTGGCGGCGCAGTCCGCAATCGCGCCCGGTTCTTCCGCAACGTAACCGTCGATTGCTTTGCTGTTAAGCGCGTTTATAAGTGCGGGGAAGGTGTCGAGTGATATGCACCCCAAAAGTTAGACACTTTAGGAGGTGCATATTTTTATGGGAAGGAAGCAAAAAAACTACACGTTA
>CAKQMM010000325.1 GCA_934254755.1 uncultured Clostridia bacterium | reverse complement strand
TCCCTTGCGCCTACCCCCGTCGTGGGCGACAGCGTAGGGCATATTCTTGAAGAAATGGGGCTTGAAGAAGTCGGCACTCACGGAACGACCGCTTGCTTAGCTCTTTTAAACGACGCGGTTAAAAAGGGTGGGGTTATGGCAAGTTCGTCCGTCGGCGGCTTGTCGGGCGCGTTTATCCCCGTAAGCGAAGATATAGGGATGATTAACGCCGCCGATAGCGGAACGCTTACGCTCGATAAGTTAGAGGCGATGACCGCCGTTTGCAGCGTGGGCATAGATATGGTCGCTATCCCCGGCGACACGTCCGCCGCAACTATTTCCGCAATTATAGCCGACGAAGCGGCTATCGGTATGGTCAATAATAAAACGACCGCCGTCCGAGTTATTCCCGTCCCCGGCAAAACGGTGGGGGACGAAGCGTTTTTCGGCGGGCTTTTAGGTCGCGCGCCCATTATGCCGGTACATAATAAGTCGAGCGAAAAGTTCATCGCCCGCGGCGGAAGAATACCCGCGCCCATTCACGGCAACAAAAACTAAGTCGGTTCGCTTTTAAGCGTATTATAACCGTTTATTTAAGCCGTTTTGCGGCAATAAACATATAAATAAAGCACCCTTCATAGAATAGTTTCAGGAGGGTGCTTTTTTTGTACGGCGAATTATCTAAACGAGCGATTTCGGAGGGGGAATACATAGTCGAAAACAACGCCACGGTGAGAAGTACCGCCGCCGTTTTCGGGGTGGGCAAGTCTACGGTTCATAAGGACGTAACCGTCGCGCTGAAAGAATTAGACGCTGGACTTTATAGTGAAGTTAAAAGAGTTCTTGAAAAAAATTTATCCGAGCGGCATATCCGCGGCGGACTTGCAACCAAGCTTAAAAACGAAAGGTTAAGGGAAATAAAAAACGCAAAAGCCGTAAAAACGGCTGAAAGCAAGTGAAAATATAAGAAAACAGCCGCGGCGAAAAATCTCGCCGCGGGGTTATTTTATAAAATCGACAACGATTTTTTTAAACCGTTTAAATGATACATTTTAGAAAACCGAGTGGGCAAGTATAGCTTGAAATATCGTATTTATTGTGATAAAATATAAATGAAATTTAGGTTTACCTAAAGTATTTACAAATGTTAAACGGAGTTAAGCATGGAAAAAGCAATTTCGAAGGCAAAAGCAAAGCAACTTGACAAAAAGGCGTTAAAGGAAGTATTAAAGTTTGACGGTGCCGAATATGTGCGTGTAATGATTTCATTATATAACGGACTTACAAATGATTTAGATAAAATAGATAAAGAGCGGGGCGAATTGGCCGATAGCATAAGGTCAACCGTAGAGTTAAGATTAAAGTTTATTAAAGAGTCTTGGGAAGACCTTGAGTTGACTAAAGAAGAAAATATATGAAGATTACATGGACACGTCTAAAGCCTTTCAACAGTATCTGATAGATAAAGAGAAACAAGCCGATGCGAGAAAGCAAAGAAAAGATAAAATGAAAGATATAGTTGTCGGCGGAACGATTTTTACTATTTGTTGTACTGCCGTTGCAACCGCAGCTAACATTGTTGTCAGTGCTATTGGTAAGGTGAAATAAAATATTGTTGCAATATAAAGC
>CAKQMM010000324.1 GCA_934254755.1 uncultured Clostridia bacterium | reverse complement strand
GTGAACGACTCGGGCGAAAAAGAAATTCTTAAAAAAGAGTGTTACGTTTTCGACTTTGCTTTGGAGCGCGCCCTGCACGAGATATCCGACTACGCTTGCAGTCTAAAGACGGAAGATTATAGCCCCGAACAAAAAGTAAGCGAGTTCATTTCGTTTTTGCCCGTGCTTGCGTTCGACGGCTCGTCTATGAACAGAATAGACGCGCAGGATATTTTAGATATAACCTATGCGGGCACTTCCGCAACCCTGCTTGCAAAGCGTTGGCAAACGGCGCTTTTGGTGCACGTCGATAACGACACGCTTAAAAAGTTGCAAAAAAACCCCGACGCGCTCGCCGCGCTTATGAATATAGAAGGTTTCCGCGCGCTTAACGCCGAGATTGAAACGATTATAAACCGCTCCGAAAAGGTTAAAAAACTTAAAAAAGAACGGGGTGACGAACTCACCGCTTCTCAAAAAAAGGAACTTACGGAAGACGAAAAAAGGGCAAAATCGCTAAGAAAAGAAGTGCAGGAAAACTTGTTGAAACTTGCGGCGCGTATCCCCGCGTTTATGTATTTGACGGATTACCGCGAGCAGACGCTTAAAGACGTTATAACAGAAATAGAGCCCGAACTTTTCCAAAAAGTAACGGGGCTTACCGTCAAAGATTTTGAAACGCTTTGCTCGATAGGGCTTTTCGATTCCGAAAAAATGAACCAAGGCATTTTCGGGTTCAGGCGGTATGAAAATTCAAGCCTTAACTACACGGGCATAGATAAGCACGCGGGCGAATCCGTCGGCGGGTGGGATACCGTTTTAAAGCGGCAGGAATACGAAGAGTTGTACGGCAAACAGCAAGCGACTATGCTTAGCGGCGAAGATTTGAGCAATGCGGTTTTAGCCGCCGCGGCGGATATTGCGTACGAACCCGTACACGCGCGCGAAACGACGGTCGAAAAAACGGGCGGTTTAGTCGCTGAAATTGCCGCGACCGACGCGCAAAAACGGCGCGAAGATATCGAACTTGAAAAAACGCTAAGTAAAGTTAAAGTTGGCGCAAGCGTTACTCACGCTAAATTCGGTGACGGGGTTATAACAAAAATAACCGCCGATAATAAGTACTTGCGCGTTAAGTTTACCGTCGGGGAAAAGAATTTTGTTTTTCCCACGGCGTTTACGCAAGGGTTTTTAAAATTAAAAGATACTTAAATCGCATTAAACAGCCGCCCCGCAAAATTTGCGGGGCGGTGCTGATTATAAGCGGGTTTTAAACCGCCGTTAAAATGAAAGCGGGCGAAATTTCGCCCGCTTTAGTTTTTTGCCGCGCTATATTGCTGCGCTAAATCATTTTTAAATCTTTTGCTAATTTGGTAAAAGCCTTTTCGGATTTTATAACCGTTTCTTTCGACACGCAGGTTGCAAGCCGCAAATATCCGTCCACGCCGAAGGTTTCGGTGGGGACGATTAAAAGCCCGTACGTTTTGGCGATATCGCTGAACTCAGTCGCCGACGGGATGGGAGATTTAACGAACAGATAAAACGCGCCTTTCGGGTTCACGCACTCAAAGTTAAGAGAAGTTAAAACGCGGATGAGTTCGTCGCGGTTATCTTTATAGGGGGTCGGGT
>CAKQMM010000323.1 GCA_934254755.1 uncultured Clostridia bacterium | reverse complement strand
AGCAGGGTAGCGAAGTGCGGATGAGATAAACGCTGAAAGCATCTAAGCGTGAAACTCGCCTCAAGATAAGATATCCCTTGCAGCAATGCAATAAGACCCCTCAAAGACGATGAGGTTGATAGGTCGGGTGTGGAAGTGCAGCAATGCATGCAGCTAACCGATACTAATAGGTCGACAGCTTAATCTCAACCTAACAAGATTGAGATAGGCTTTATTGAAGAAACTGACAAAGAAAGAGCCTGAAATACTTTAATTTACCGACGAGCGAGAATGCGAATACTATGCAGTTGAAAATCTACGGACAATATTTATTGTATATTATCTGTCGTAAGGCAGTTATATAACCATTGCGGTGACGATAGCGTTGAGGTCCCACCTGTTCTCATTCCGAACACAGAAGTTAAGCTCAATTGCGCTGAAAGTACTCGGTCGGACACGACCCGGGAGGATAAGTAGTTGCCGCATTTCATTTTATAACGGACGATTAAATTCGTCCGTTATTTTTTTGCGGTTTTGGGGTTGATAATCAAATTCGATTGCGATATCGGGGCGGTTTTAAATTCGATGGGCTATTATTGTTTTGACAGTGCGGAAAATTCGGCGTATAATCTACGTTAGACGGAATTTTGTAATGTTTTCGTCTTAAATACGTGGCGGTGGTTATGAAACTTACGGATAAAATTCAAGGCGTAATATGTATAGTTTGCTCGGCGTTTTTCTTTTCGCTTATGAGTTTGTTCGTGCGCTTGGCGGGGGATATGCCGCTGTTTCAGAAGTGTTTTTTCAGAAACCTCGTCGCGCTTATCGCAATAACCGTTTTTATGCTTATAAAACGAGAGAGTTTTATACCTAAAAAAGAAGCGCGACCGTTTATTCTCGGCAGGGCGATTTTCGGGCTTATCGGCATAATTTTAAACTTTGCGGCTATCAACAACTTAAACATTGCCGACGCCGCCATTTTAAACAAAATGTCGCCGTTTTTCGCGGTGGTGTTTTCTTATATCTTTTTGAAAGAAAAAATAACCCCCGTCGATATTATCGCGCTTGTTTTCGCGTTTGGCGGGGCAATGCTGGTCGTTAAACCGAGTTTTAATTTCAAGTCGCTTTACGCGCTCGGCGGGCTTATAGGCGGCATATCGGTGGGCGCGGCGTACACTTTTTTGCGCGCTGTCGGCAAAAAAGGCGAAAGCGGAAGCAAAATTGTGTTCTGGTTCTCGCTCATTTCAACGCTCGTGTTCACGCCGCTTTTAATTATTTTTTATGAGCCGATTAAGCCGATACAACTGCTGTTTATGTGTTTGGCGGGCGTAAGCGCGGCTACGGCGCAATTTTTCGTGACCGGCGCGTACACCAAAGCCGCCGCGAAAGATATTTCGGTCTTTGACTATTCGCAGGTTATTTTCACCGCAGTTCTGGGGCTTATTTTCCTTAAACAGTACCCCGACGTGTGGAGCGTTATAGGCTACGTTATCATCATCGCCACCGCCGTTATTAAGTGGCGATTAAACGCTAAAAAAGATAAAATGGTAATTAGTGATTAGTGGATAGTGGGTAGTGAGTAGAAGCCGTAGGGGTCGGCGTCTCGACGACCCGGCACACCATGTCATCC
>CAKQMM010000322.1 GCA_934254755.1 uncultured Clostridia bacterium | reverse complement strand
GTACTGCACGCACCTTGAAGCAAAGTCTTCAAAAGATACGAACTTGCCGCCTTTTTCGCGCTCGGCGATAATTTCGTCTATAACCGCAATTCCGACCCCTTTAACCGCCGCTAAGCCGAACCTTATTTTGCCGTCTTTAACCGAGAACATAGTTTTGCTTTCGTTGATATCGGGGGGAAGTACCGGAATTTTTTCGCTTTTAGCGTAAGAAACGTAGTTTTTGATTTCGTCCATGTTGGTTATGCGGTTGTTTAAAACCGCCGTCAAAAACTCAGGTTCGTAGTAACATTTTAAGTACGCGGTCTGATAGGTGACGAGCGAGTATGCCGCCGCGTGCGACTTATTGAAGGCGTATTTTGCAAAGTCCTTCATCTCGTTCCATATCTGGTGAGCGACTTCTTCCGAAACGCCCCTTTTAATGCACCCGTCAATCGCGGTTATCGTCTTGCCGTGGCTATCTACGCTTGCGGGTTTGCCGTGAATAAAGGTCGTTTCCTCCTTTTCCATCTCGGCGACCTTTTTCTTACCCATCATACGCCTGACCATATCGGCTTGACCTAAGTTATATCCCGCAAGAGCCTGCACTATCTGCATTACCTGCTCCTGATAAACTATGCAGCCGTAAGTTTGTCTTAAAATAGGCTCTAAAAGGGGGTGCGCGTATTTAATTTTTTCGGGATTATGCTTGTATTCGATGAACTTGCCGATACTGTCCATCGGGCCCGGGCGGTAAAGGGACACCGCCGCGACTATATCTTCCAAACAGTTGGGCTTTAATCTTGACAAAAAGTCCTGAAAGCCGCTCGATTCTATCTGGAAAATAGCGGTAGTGTTGCCGGAAGAAATGAGTTCGTAAACCTTAGGGTCGTCGTAACCGTTACGGTCGAAAACGACGTCTTTGTCGTAATTTTCTTTAACGTATTCGATACACATTTTGATATCGGATAAGTTCCTAAGCCCCAAAAAGTCCATTTTAAGGAAGCCTAAGTGTTCAAGCTCTACGCCAGTATACTGTGTGGTTATATCGTCGCCGTTACGGCTTAACGGCATGTGCCTGTCAAGAATATCCGCGCCGATTATAACGCCGCACGCGTGGGTTGAGGACTGCCTCGGCATATCTTCGAGCTTCATCGCGATATCGACGACTTTTTTAATCTCGTCGCTTTCCTTATACATTTCGACGAGTTCGGGCACCGAATAGTCGGTTATACCGTCTTTAATTTCCTTTTCGCTCGGCTTATAAAACCCGAAAACTTTCTCTAATATATTCGGGCGTTTTATCTCTAAAGTTTTGCCGTTTTTAACTATTTTGCCGGGGATAGCTTTAGTTATTCTGTCCGTTTCAGAGTACGGCACGCGTAGCACGCGCCCGATATCTTTAATGGCGTTTTTCGCCGCCATGGTGCCGAAAGTTATGATTTTGGCAACCGTGTCGTAACCGTATTTTTGGCGGACGTATTCGATGACTTCTTGCCTGCGCGAGTCTTCAAAGTCAACGTCGAAGTCGGGCGCGGAAACGCGCTCGCTGTTTAAAAAACGCTCGAAGTACAAGTCGTATTTAAGGGGGTCTATGTCGGTTATGTTTATAAGATACGCAACCATCGACCCCGCGC
>CAKQMM010000321.1 GCA_934254755.1 uncultured Clostridia bacterium | reverse complement strand
CGATAGCGATAAGCCTACAATCGTTAAAACGAAAGAAGAAATTAAAGATATAGTCGAATATAAAACGATGAGTTTTACCGTTAAAGTTCCCGTAACGACGGCGAATTTAGGCTCGGCGTTCGACTCGGCGGGGGTTGCGCTCACCGCATACAACGTTTTTAAGTTCGAGAAAGCCGAAAAAGACGAACTCGTCGGGTTTAACGGCGGCGATATTACCAAAAATTTGGTGCTTATATCTTATAAAAAGCTTTTCGAGCAAACGGGCAGCGTTTATATTCCCGTAAAAATAACGATGCTTAAAAACGAAGCGCCGTCCTCGCGCGGGCTCGGCAGCAGCGCGACCTGCATAGTGGCGGGGGTTTTGGGCGCGAACAATATGCTTAAAAACGCCTATAAACCCGCGGAACTATTAAAGGTTATGACTCTTTTAGAGGGGCACCCCGACAACGTCGCGCCGTGCTATTTAGGCGGAATGGTTCTATCGTTCGTAGCGGGAAGCGGCGAAATTATGTACGCTAAATATCACGTAGAGGGCAGCGTTAAATTTACGGCGTTTATTCCGCCGTTCGAGCTTTCGACGAGAAAAGCGCGCGAGGTTTTGCCGAAAACGGTTGATTTTAAAGCGGCGGTTTACAACCTCTCCCGCGCGGCGGTTTTAGGCAAGGCTTTTGAAACGGGCGACCTTGAACTTATAAAAGGCGCGGTAGAAGACAAACTGCACGAAAGTTATCGTTACCCCCTTATCCGCGGCGGCGAACAACTCAAAGCGGAACTTCAAAAACAGGGCTACGCCGTCACTATAAGCGGTGCTGGGCCGACGATTCTTGCGATAGGTAAAACTTACGCAAACGCGCCGAAAAACTCGCAATTTGCGGCAAAACCGCTCGCCGTAGATAACTTCGGCGCGAAGGTTTATTAAAGGAGCTTAAAGGAGTAAAATGGAAAGCGAATTTTTAATCATTCATAAAGACGTTTTGCCCCCGTGCTACGAACAGGTCGTCGAAGCGGTGCGGCTTATAAACATCGAGAACAAAAGCGTAAGCGAAGCGTGCAAGGCTCTCGATATTTCACGCTCGACTTTTTATAAGTATAAAGATAAAGTTTTCGCTCTTACCGCAGACTACGGCAGAAAGGCGATAATATCTTTTAAAGTCGGGCACGAAAAGGGCGTTTTATCCAACATTTTAAACGCCATTGCCGAATGTCAGGGCAACGTTTTAACGATAAACCAGGATATGCCGATACACGGCTTAGCGTACGTTACGGTTACGATAGACGCGAAAGATTTGACCGTTTCGGTCTACGACCTTATAAGCGAACTTAAAAAATTACACGAAGTTCTGGACGCAAACTTAGTTGCGCTCGAATAAAGGAGAAATATGAATATAGGTATACTCGGCGCGGGCACGATAGGCGGCGGCGTGCTCGATATTATAGACAACAAGTTAAACGATAAGAGCGTTAAAGTCGTTAAAGTTTTCGATATGCCGTCTAAAAAAGAGCTTTTGGGCGAAAGATACGCCGAAAGCGCGGACGAAGTTTGTTTGTGTAGCGACGTTGACGTCGTTATAGAAGCCCTCGGCGGCGACAAGTTCCCTTACGACTGCATAGTTAAAGCCC
>CAKQMM010000320.1 GCA_934254755.1 uncultured Clostridia bacterium | reverse complement strand
CACATTCCCCCATGTTCCACCAGATGGAAGGTTTGGTTGTCGATAAAGGCATAACTCTTTGCGACTTAAAGGGAACTTTAGACGAATTCGTTAAAATTATGTTCGGCAAAGACACCAAAACCCGTCTTCGTCCGTCGTACTTTCCCTTCACCGAACCGAGCGTTGAAGTCGACGTTTCGTGCTCTGAATGTCACGGCAAAGGTTGCAAGCTCTGCAAAGGCACCGGCTGGATTGAAATTTTGGGCGCAGGCATCGTCAACAAAAAAGTTTTGGAAGGTTGCGGAATAGATAGCGAAGTTTACAGCGGTTACGCTTTCGGCATGGGCATAGAGCGTATTGCGATTTTGAAATATAAAATTCCCGATATTCGCTTATTTTTTGACGGCGACGTAAGATTTTTAAAACAATTCAAATAAGGAGAAATAATATGAAATTACCACTTTTTTGGCTTAACGATTACGTCGATTTAAGCGGCGTTTCGGTTGAAGAATTACAAAACAAATTATTTTCGTCCGGGTTTGAAGTTGAAGAAGTTATCGAAAACGGCAAAGATATATCTAACGTCGTCGTAGGCGAAGTTATCGAGTGCGAACCTATCGAAGGTACTCACCTTCACGTATGCAAAGTCGATACGGGCGTACATGGTGTGTTGCAAATTTGTTGCGGAGCGGATAACGTTAAAGTCGGCATAAAAGCGCCTTGCGCGCTCGTCGGCGCAACCGTTTACGCAACCGAAAAGGACCATAAAACCGTCACAGGCGTTGAAACGATTAAAGCGGGCAAACTCCGCGGCGTTGATTCGTTCGGTATGCTGTGTTCGGGCGTTGAACTCGGCGTTACCGAAGAAATGTATAAGGGCGCAAGTTACAACGGGCTTTTGATTTTAGACTCGGCGTGCGAAAACGGCGCGGACGTTAAGCCGATTTTAGGGCTTAACGAAGTTATTTTCGACATCGGCTTAACCGCTAACCGCCCCGATTGCCAAAGCATTTTAGGTATGGCGAGAGAAGTTTCCGCAATATTGAACCGTCCCTTAAAAATGCCCGATTTATCTTATAAAACGGCAGATTTTAAGACGAGCGACGAATTTAAGGTTACCGTTGAAGCGACCGATTTGTGTCCGAGATATTTGGCAACCCTTATTAAAGACATTAAAATCGCGCCGTCGCCCGAATGGATGCAAAAACGCTTGAATTCGGTCGGAATAAGGGCGATAAACAATATCGTCGACATAACGAACTTCGTGTTGACCGAAATCGGTCAGCCGATGCACAGTTTCGATTACGATTTGCTCGATAACCGCGAACTTATTATAAGAAGAGCGGGAAACGGCGAAAAAATCACCACCCTTGACGACGGCGAATTTACCCTTAACAGCGAAAACTTAGTTATTGCCGACGGTAAAGAGCCGCAGTGTTTAGCGGGAATTATGGGCGGCAAATCGAGCGCGATAACGGACGACACGCGCGACGTTGTGTTTGAAGCCGCAATGTTCAAGCGCGATTCGATCCGTAAAACTTCCCGTTCGCTCGGTAAACGCAGCGACAGTTCTTCCCGTTTTGAAAAGGGTACGGACGCATATATAGCAAAACTGGGCATGGAGCGCGCTTTAAACCTTGTTTGCACCCTTAATGCAGGCAC
>CAKQMM010000319.1 GCA_934254755.1 uncultured Clostridia bacterium | reverse complement strand
GTGCGGGGTTAGCCGCGCGGGCTAAAATCAAGCGGCGGGTTGTTATCAAAACAAATTCAAGCCGTTCAAGCCGCGTTTTCGATACTGTTTTCGATTTTTGCGCCCCCTTAACAAGCGGGGCATGGCGGGCGATTGATAATCGACCCTGCGGGTCGTCGTGGCGCCGACCCCTTCGGATTCTGAGCGTTAACCACTATCCTCTATTTGTCATATTGAGCGTAAGCGAAATATCTCGTGGGAACGAACGCAGACATATTTGTTGCTGCGCAACTGCGCCGAACTCTACGAGTTCGCTTCTCTCGCTTAAATAAAACCGTACTCTCGCCAACTTTTTTATTACATAAGCCGAGAATTAGCCGCAAGCGGCTAACTTGTTGCTGCGCAACTGCGCCGAACTCTACGAGTTCGATACTTTGTTTACAAAACGAAAATATTCCCGCCGATATTCATCGGCGGGAATATTTTCGTTTGGTAGCCCCAACGAGAATCGAACTCGTGATTTTGCCTTGAGAGGGCAACGTCTTAACCGCTTGACCATGAGGCCTTTTAAAACGCTTATTATTTTAGCATAAGCCCGCGCGTTTTGCAACTAAATAAGCGTAAAATTCTCAAAAACCTACCTGTGCCGTACTCTTAGAAAAAATTAACCCTCTTTTTTGAAGGTGGGTATCCCGTCTTCGCTTTCGACTTTCTACATAAAATGGGCTGCACCTGACAATACCCGTAGAATACGCTGCCGCGAAAGAACGACAGATTCCCTTATTTAATAATGTGGATCCAACAAATCTACGTTTCGTACACCGTAGGCTATACATAGTATAATCGCAAATTTAAGCATTAGTCAACTGTTTTGCGATGGTGATAACGAACGTTTTCAATAACGATTTTAAAATATCGCTTACTTTTATTTGACATTAAGGCGTTTTAATTTTATCATTTTTTATAAGCGTACAATCAATAGCGCGCTATTTAGGGAGTTTTTATGAAATTAACCGTACTTGGTCGCCGCGGTCCGTTTGCCGTCGGGGGCGAATCTACTTCTTCGTACTTATTAGAGTCAAGCGGCAAAAAAGCGGTGATGCTTGACGCGGGCAGCGGTTCGGTCGCTAAACTTTTGAACAAAATAAGCCTTAGCGAACTCGGCTTTTTGGTTTTAACGCACCTCCATTTCGACCATGCGTCCGATATAGGCGTGCTTTCTTACGCCGTTGACTTTTTGCGGGTAAGAGCGGGCGGCGAAAAGTTGAACGTTTACATTCCTTTCGACAACAGTCCGCTTGAAAACGTTATAAAGAACGTAAAAGAATTTAACGTGATAAGAATTGCCGAAAACGAAGTTTATTCGGACAGCGGTTATAAATTCGAGTTTTTCAGAATGAACCACCCCGTAAAAACCTACGGCGTTAAGATTAACGACGGCGAAAAAACTTTTGCGTACAGCGGCGACACGAACGTTTGCGACAATATCCCCAAACTTTTGAAAAACGCCGATTTTGCGGTCTTAGACGGAATGATTTTAGGTGGCGACAATAAAAACGCCCCCCATTTAAGCGCGGTCAAAGCGTGCGAGTATTTAAAGGAAAACGGAGTGAAAGGCTTAATTTCTCACTTAAAATACGACATTAGCGAATCGGTTTACGAAAA
>CAKQMM010000318.1 GCA_934254755.1 uncultured Clostridia bacterium | reverse complement strand
GTTTGAAACGGGGTCGTCGGGGTCTTCCGCAGACGGGTCCTTGGGGTCGCCCGGGTTAACGACGGGTTCATCGGGCTGTTCCGAAGACGGGTCTTTAGGCTCGTCGGGAAGGGTAGCCTGATTATTGTTGCCCGTATCTATTACGGGGTTTTTATTTTTGTTCGCGTTCACGATAAGCGCGACCGAAACCGCCGCAACCACCGTCAAGCAAAGCAAAAATATGAAGTAGTTAACGTTTTTTCTGAAAAAATCCGTTATTTTTTGTGTTCTGTTTGCCATATTTACCTCCGATATATGTATTATCGACGGGAAAGCGAAAAATAATACCGCCCTTTCTTTCGTTTTTGCCCCGCATATTTAGTACCCCGCGTATATAAACGGCGCGCCCGCAACGACGCGGCTCTCTTCTTTAACGCAGTGCAAATTTACCTTTTTGCCGCCGACTATCACGCACCCCGCAATCTCGTCGCTATAATAGTAGAACTCGGTATTCGTTCCGTTCTTAAACTCCGCGACTTTTTTCGCGTTGAGCGATTTAGCAAGCCCCTCGATATCGAAGCTTTTATCGAATTCGGCAACGTATCCGCCGCCCGAAGTTAAGCTCGGCGCAAACTTATCCGTCGCCGAGTAAAACCCGCCGGACGAATAGTTGTCCGCCACGGCTACGTTTTTGCCTCTTTTAAAAACCGCTCCGTCCGCCGCCGCGAACGTAACGAAAGCTAAGATAGTTAAAAGCCA
This sequence comes from uncultured Clostridia bacterium, assembly GCA_934254755.1. Lineage (GTDB taxonomy): Bacteria > Bacillota > Clostridia > Christensenellales > Borkfalkiaceae > HGM11412. The sequence continues at coordinate 908 of CAKQMM010000318.1, read as the reverse complement.
TAAAAATTTTTTCATAAAATACGCCCCTTAAAAAGCGTTATAAATTTTGGCGTAAAAACCGCGTTTTTAATAATACCGCGCGGCATAAAAAATACCCGCCGCTAAGTTTTGCGGATAAGTTCCGCTAGCTTACGGTGGGTATTATTTACCGATATAAATTTATTTATACAAAATTTTTAAATTATTTTGAGCGGCAACCGCTTATTTTGCGCAGAGTAACGTTTATTTTGCGGCGGCAAAAACGCCCGCATACGTTAAAAGGTTAAGCGCGGTAACTCCCGAATCGACGCAAAACGATATTTTGACGGCTTCTTTCGTCTTTTCATACGAAAAATTCGCCGCATCGAACTTTTTGTCCGAAAGCGTTTCGTATCCCGCGATATAATCTTTAAGCGAAGTTAAAATTTCGCCGCTGTCCGCTAAAAGTTTGCCCCTTGCGCCGTTCACCGCGCGGAAAACCGCCTTGATTTCGGCAGGCGAATACTTTTTTAAGTTTTTGCGGTAAGATATTTCATTGACGCCGAAAAGTTTTGCCGCGGCTGATATATCGGCGTTCACGTTTTCGGCTAAAATACCGACGGTTAAGTCGTTTGAAAAGGTAAGGTGATAGGCGTTTGCCCCGACGATGAGCGCGTAAAGCGCGCAATCGCTTACGCTTAAATCGGAATATTCCGCTATAAACGCCTTTTTAAGCCGTTCCCCGCCGCCGCCCGTAAACACCTCTGACAGCGCTGAAACGACGCCCGTCAAAAGCGAAACGTACAATATAACCTCCCCATAGTTTGAAAAACTGAACGCGTTTTTTAAAAGAGCGGATAAAAACCGCGCTTTTGAAAAATAAAATTCGTCGAAAGGCTTTTCTTTAAGTATTACGCTTAGTTTGTAGTCTATAAGATCGAGCGTTTTAA
>CAKQMM010000317.1 GCA_934254755.1 uncultured Clostridia bacterium | reverse complement strand
GTTATCTATGAATCTGACGTCCGTTTTAGCGGGGGTTACGTTCACGTCCACAAACTCGCTCGGCATATCGACGTATAAAACGTAAAACGGATAACGCCTTTTCATTAAATAAGGCGAATAAGCGTTCATAATTGCCGAACTAATCGTCTGATTGTTTACGTATCTGCCGTTTAGAACGAGAGTCTGAAACGTCCTATTCGGTTTTACGAAGTTATGTTTGCCGATAAACCCACGTATATTCAGTCCGTTTTTGTAGTTTGAAACGTGAAAACACTCGGTATAGGTGTTAAACCCGTAAACGGAAAGAAGGGCGTCTTTTTCGTCCTCGCCGAAAGATTCTAAAACGAGTTTATCGTCAACGTAATATTTAAAAGCGATTTCGGGGTTGGCGAGAATTAAACGCGTAACCGTGTCCGTCACCTGATTTTCGACGGTTTTATCGCTTTTTAAAAACTTTTGCCGTGCGGGCGTATTAAAAAATAAATTTTTGACCGTTATAAACGTGCCGTTTTTAAGCGGCGACTCGGTTATTTCGCCAGCAGAGCCCCCTTCAACGGAAAATTCGTAACCTATATCGGCAGATTCGACTTTTGACGATATCGTCATTTTAGACACCGACGCAATAGACGCAAGCGCTTCGCCGCGAAAACCCAGCGTTTTTATCGCTTCAAGATCACTCGCTTCCGTTATTTTTGAAGTTGCGTGCGGCAAAACTGACACGAGTAAGTCGTCTTTTTCTATCCCCGTGCCGTTATCGGACACTTCAATATAATCTTTCCCGCCGCGAATTATGCGCACCTCTATTTTATCGGAACCGGCGTCGATGCTGTTTTCGACCAACTCTTTTACGACTGATTGCGGACCTTCGACGACTTCGCCCGCCGCTATTTTCGTATATACCGATTTTTCAAGTTGAATAATTTTGCCCATGGTTAGTATAGTCCTTTATGGTAATTCAGTCTTTTTTACTTAAAATTTCGATTATTGCTTTAATTTTTGTTTTAACATATAAATTAAGTTCTGAGCTTCGCGCGGGCTTAAACTATCCGCGTCAAGCGTCTTTAATTCGTCCAAAACTTCGAGTTCCGCATCGGTTACGGCATTACTTTCCGAAGTCGTTTCGGGAACGTAAATTTCACCGTTGTTGGTAAGATTTGTTTTTTCAAGCTCTTTTAAAATTTGCTTTGCACGCGTCGTAACGCCTTTCGGCACGCCCGCAAGTGCGGCAACCTCTATACCGAAACTTTTATTTGCGCTACCTTCGACGATTTTTCGCAAAAATACGACCGTTCCGTTCGTTTCTTTTACCGTTACTCTATAATTTTTAACGCCGTAAAGCTTGCCTTCAAGTTCGCTTAATTCGTGGTAATGCGTTGCGAAAAGCGTTTTGCATTTGTTGTTTTTGAGTATGTATTCAACGACCGACCACGCAATCGACAAGCCGTCGTAAGTTGAAGTGCCGCGCCCGATTTCGTCTAAAATAACTAAGCTGTGTTTCGTCGCGCAGTTTAAAATATATGCGACTTCGCTCATCTCAACCATAAAAGTCGATTGATCGAAAATTAAATTGTCGCTTGCGCCGACGCGTGTAAAAATGCGGTCGGTAAGCGGAATTTTCGCACTTTTTGCAGGAACGAAAGACCCTACGTGCGCCATAAGCG
>CAKQMM010000316.1 GCA_934254755.1 uncultured Clostridia bacterium | reverse complement strand
CTATAGCGTTCGAGTCTATCTCTTCAACCCCCTCGGGGATAATAAGGCTATCTCCGCCAACCACGCAGCAAACAAGTTTTTTGCCGCTTTTATCGTAAACGTTTTTACCGTCAACTGTACTGAAATTCTCGTTATCGCTACTGACGGTCACTGTTTTTATGGCGTCGCACCCGTAAAACTCGCCGCTATTGATCCCCATATCCTTAACTTTCGCGCCGATATGCACGCTTTCAAGCGAAGCGCACGACACGAACGAGCCGACCAGACGTTCCACCCCGTCGGGGATAGTTATCGCTTTAAGAGAGGCGCACCCCGCAAACATTGACTCTCCTAAGTTTTTTAAATCGTTCGACAACATTACGTTTTCAAGCAATTCACAATACGCAAACGCCGCCGTTAAGTCTGAATCGTCGCTTAAAACGGTGCTTAAAACGGCGTCTTTAAGTTTTAAACAACCGGTAAACGCCATGCAATCGAGCTTGACGTTTTTTGCCGATATTTCAACCGATTTTAAATTCGGGCAGAACGAAAATTGCGCTTCGGAAAATTTTGCTCCGTCCTTTTTAACGGTAAGTTTGGTTATGGAAGCGTTAGCGGCAAATTTCGCCGCGATATCTTTTTCGCCGTCATTTAAAGTAACTTCGGTAAGCTCTTCGCCGCCGACGAATAATCTGTACCCTTTAAACGAAGCTATAAAATCGTAAACGTAGTCGCTTTGAGTGCTTTGCATCGCTTCGTCGCCGCCCATATTATAGACGAATTTGAACATATCCGGACAGCAAACTTCAAACCACTGCGCCGCGCCGCCTTCGTAGAATATTTTAAACAACTCGCCGTCGCCCCTTAATAAGGCGTAGTCAAACGCGCCGTCTCCGATATTTTTAATGTTTGCGGGAAGGGTTATAGACTTTAAGTCGATTGCGCCTTCAAACGCGCCGCTCGCGATTGACGAAACGGGTTTGCCGTTATATTCGTCGGGAATCATCAAATCGGCGTCTACGCACGAACCCAACCCGTCGACCTCATAGCGCTCGTTACCGCCGTCGACGATTTTTTTAAAACTCAACCCGTCGGAAGTGATTTTTTTGTTGCAATTTACGCACGTCCTCGTCCCGTTGAAAAGGTGCGCGGACTTATCGCCGAACTCAAACGTTTCAACGCCCGCTTCGCCGCAAGCGCAACTGAAACGATAAATCGCTCGGGTTTCGCACGTCGCGGGTTTTACGAGATATTTTTCAACCGCTATTTTACGGTTAAATTCATGCGTATGCTCGGGCGTTTCTGAACCGCCTTGCTCTCCCTTATCGCCTTCTGAACCGCCTTGCTCGCCCTCATCACCCTCGGAACCGTCTTGCTCACCTTGTTCGCCCTGACCGTTTCCCGTTCCTTCTTCTTCGCCCGATATCGTAGGCGTATTGCCGCTCGGCAACTGATCGCACGCCGCAAGCGAAACGGTCGCCGCAAAGCAAACGACGACGGATAAAATTACGATTAAAAACTTCTTCATCATAACCTCCTTTACAACACAACACTGCTTGCCCGTATAGATTATGCTTTTTATTGACTTAAGTTTACCATTAAACGGGATAAGGCGCAAGCGTTTTTAAAATAAATATGTTTGTTTTGTGAACATCTTAGCCGACGGTTTTTTTAGCGATATAAA
>CAKQMM010000315.1 GCA_934254755.1 uncultured Clostridia bacterium | reverse complement strand
CTGGATGTTTCGACTGCGCTCAACATGACGAGAGTAGTGTTATATTGAGCGTAAGCGAAATATCTCGTGGAAACGAAAACGAAAGTTAAACACGGGCGGCTTACAAAAAGCAATCGACGATTGCCGCTTCCGCGTAAGACTTTTTCGCTCGGGATGACGGGGTGGGGTCGTAAGTCGTAAAAAGTAAAAATTTGTAACAAAAGCTTTTAGTATTATTTTTATGCGGCGATTTATAAAACATCGCCGCTTTTGTTATATAAAAAAGTTTTCAAAGGCTATTGTAAAATGAAAATGAGATGATAACATTTAATTGAAGACGCATATTTTTTGCGATTTTTTCGCGTCTTTTGCGAAACTTTCCGCTTAAAACACTGCAAAATCAAGGAGGAAAAGATGAAAAAGAAGCTAACAATTATGCTGCTTTTAGCGGTATGCGCGTTTTCGCTTGTCCTTTTCACCGCGTGCGGCGATAAGCCTACGGAAGTAATTCCCGCCGGCCATACGCACGAGTACGCTGAAACGGTCACCAAAGCGGCAACGTGCACTACAGCCGGCGAAAAGACTTTTAAATGCGCGTGCGGCGACGGTTACACGTCGCCTATCCCTGCGCTCGGGCACGATTTTACGGGCGACGGCACTAAGGTGATCGCGCCGACTTGTACCGTGGCGGGTTATACCGAACACGCTTGCAAGCGCGAAGGGTGCGGGTTTACCGAAAAGGTTGACGTCGTTAAAGCGACGGGGCACAACTATAAAGTAACCACCGTCCCTGCAACTTGCACCGAAGACGGGTATATAGACAGAGAGTGCGCTAACTGCGGCGATAAGTTAGAGCGCGAAATTATTCTGCATAAAGGGCACGAGTATGAAGAAGTGGAAGGCTCCCGCACTGAGCCGACCTGTCACAGCGAGGGCTCTTATAAAGAAAAGTGCAAACACTGCGGCGACGAAAAGACCACGGCTATCGCTAAGACGGCGCACAATGTAGACTACGTTACCGACGACGAACCTACTTGCACCACAGCGGGTCGCAAGCACGGCGCATGCCAAAATGAGGGTTGCAATCATAGAGAAGACGACGAAGTTATTCCCGCGCTCGGTCACGACTGGCTTGAAAGCGAAGTTCCCGAAACGACCGATAAAGGTTCTTATCCCGTACGCGATTGTCAGCGCGAAGGCTGCCACGCTCACGAAGACGGCGAGTACACAAGCGACGGCAAATCTACTTTCGATACCGAACCGAGCGGTAGCGGCGAAGATAAATAAGGGAGGATAAGAGTATGAAAAATAAAAAATTTATAGTAAAATCGTTCCTTACCTTAGCGATGAGCGTGTCCATGATAGCGGCGGGCGCAACGCTTGCGGTCAACAAAACCGCAAAAGCGGCGGACGGTATAACGCTGTCGAGCGATATACAAAAAATAATCGACGATATCAACGCTTCAAGCCCGTCCGAATATTCGGCGGAATACGTTCAGAACCACACTATAACCAATGCGGGCGCAACCGTTTCCGGGATACGCGTAACGGTAAAAACGAACGGCGATATCATTCATAAACAACTCGTTCCCAACTTCGACATCAACGGTTTGACGAAAGATGACAGCCTTTTCGGCATAGTGCTCGATAACGATTTCACAAATACCCCCGACTTATACTTAGGTATGGGC
>CAKQMM010000314.1 GCA_934254755.1 uncultured Clostridia bacterium | reverse complement strand
CCGCCCTCCCCGTCACTATTAAAGCCGCGCCGACGTTCTGCTTTGCAATTTCGTCGTAATTATCTATATTCGCGCGTTCAAACACCACTTGAACGTTTTTAAAAAAACTGCCGTCGTTTAGTTCGATGAACCCGAACGCTTTACTGTCTCTGATTGTTCTTGCCCAGCCTTTAACCGTGACCGTTTTCCCGTCAAACGCGGGTAAATCGGTAAACAAGGCTCTGACGCTAACGTCGTTTTGCATAATACCACCTTTTAAAAGCGACCGATAGATCGCCCATTTTTACTTATACCGTTTTATTTTAGCATAAAATTTATAAATTTTCTACTAATTTTAATTATAAATTTAACTAAATGAAAAACGAGCCTGAAAAGCGGCTCGTTTTCGGCAAAGTATTATTGTTTTTCTTCTTCTTTTTTCGATATCGGCGCAATCTCCGCGCCGCCGCATACGGTAAAAACGTAGTTTGCGTATTCTTTATCGGTTAAATTTTTTACTTTTTGCTTTTTATGCTTCATAAAACGCTCCTTAAAGTTTAATCAAGGCTATATTTTGCCGCCGCGCCGCGGCGAAAATTTTCCGCCCGATAATAGTATTGCCCCGTTTTAGCGATTTAAAACTAAAAACCGTTGCGTTTAACGCGCTAAAATTATATAATAAAAGTATGAGCGAACAATCTGAAAAAGCAAGCGCGAAAAAATGCGGGTATATAAAATACGTTTTTCTCGCGATTTATATTATTTTTGCCGCGCTGACCGTTTTTACGTCGGCGCGCCCCGGCAAGGCTTCCGAAAGCGACAGTTCCATTTTCACCGCGATAATAACTTCCGTCAAACTGCTTAAAGACTTCGGCGATAATTACGGCGACTTCGAGGGGCTTTTAAGAAAACTTTGCGGGCATTACGCTTTGTTTATGGCAACGGGCGTATTCTTCGCTTTGACCGTTTACTTTTTTAAGAACCACGTTCCGCTCGTTATTTATTTAACTTTCGTGTCGGGAATTATGCTCGGCGGAATAAACGAACTTATCCAATACTTCGTGCCGTTAAGAAACGGCTCGGTGACAGACGTTATTTTGGACGCGCACGGCTACTTTACGGGCGGCGCGATAACAACGCTTTTTATAGCGATTTTAAGCCGTCGCGAGAGTCAAAAAGGCGACTTTTTGCCCGCGATTTTATGCGTGCTTTTAATATTTGCGATAGATTTATTTTACCTATTTGGCGGAACGAAAATTAAACATACGAACGTTACGCTTATATTCGGAAACACATTGTTTTTAGTGGTTTTAATAGTTTTTTTAATCGTCACTTTTGTTAAAAAGAAAAAGCGGTTAGTGATTAGCGGTTAGTGGGTAGTGGTTAGAACTCGTAGGGGAGAGCATTGCTCGCCCGCATTTACGCAAGGCAGTTGCCCGACTTATTTAACTTCCGCCTTCGTTTCCACGAGACCCTTCACCTTCGTTCAGGGAGACGGAATATATTTGTAGCGGAAGGAGCAAGCCCCTTCCCTACGTTAAGTTTTCGGGGCGTATAAATCGGCGGCTACAAATTATCCGCACGCCCGCTTTCGCAAAAATCTGTCAATCGTTTACAAAATTTTAAAACCCCCGAATTTATGATATGCACCCCAAAAGTTAGACACTTTAGGAGGTGCATATTTTTATGGGAAGGAAGCAAAAAAACTACACGTTAG
>CAKQMM010000313.1 GCA_934254755.1 uncultured Clostridia bacterium | reverse complement strand
GGACATGGCCTCGTCGAAATCAACTTCATAGCCGTTGAAGTCCGGTCCATCCACACATGCGAACTTGGTGACCTTCTTGCCGTCCTGGTTGAGCGTAAGCCTGCAACCACCGCACATGCCTGTGCCGTCTATCATGATTGGGTTCATGGAGACCGTTACAGGAACACCAAAAGGCTTTGCAGTAAGAACGACGAACTTCATCATGATAAGAGGTCCTATCGTGATGATGAGGTCGAACTTCTCCCCTGCTTCAAGCATTTCCTTCAATGGAACGGTTACGTTGCCGTGGCGGCCGTATGAACCATCGTCAGTCATGACGAAGAGCTTGTCAGAGTATGCCTTGAACTCATCCTCAAGGATGAGGAGGTCCTTGCTTCTGAATCCTATGATGCTCGTCACCTCGGCACCCTGGGCGTGGAACTCCTCGGCGATAGGCATTGCGATTGCGCATCCCACACCACCGCCAATGATGCAGACCTTCTTGATTCCTTCCGTATGTGTAGGAACGCCAAGTGGTCCTACGAAGTCCTGAATGTACTCACCTGCATTCTTGTGGTTGAGCTTCTCAGTCGTGGCCCCCACGATCTGGAAGATGATCTTGACGGTTCCCTTCTCCTTGTCGCAGCCTGCGACTGTGAGAGGAATGCGCTCTCCATCCTCGTCAACACGAAGGATGATGAACTGACCCGGCTTTGCCTTGGCCGCTACGAAAGGAGCTACAATCTCCATTTGGGTAACGGTAGGATTAAGATTTTTTTTAGTAGCAATCTGGTACATAGACCCTCCACTTTAAAAGTGCCTCATTGTTGCGATGCACGCATCCAAATCCCTATTATCTACGAATCATTGCATAAAAACAAGTCAAAAGAGCAACTTTCAAAAGTACCTTTCAAAGACTTCTTTGCCCAGCCTTGAAAGGTTCGAAGCAAGTTCGTCGGCCAACTTCCTCCTATATCCCGGAGCAATGCCGAAACCTGCATTCGAAGGGTTTTCAGCCAAACCAACGAACAGATCCACCTCCAAGGCCCGTGACAGGAATCCCCAAACCAAGGATGCTCCGTCACCGCAGGAGCAAGGACAAGCGGTCCTGGAATACTCCACAACTCTCTTGAATGTAACCACTCCCTCCGTAACCAAATCAACTCCTTCCACATGTCCAATTGGAGGAAGCCCAGACAAAGGGTAACGAAGGTCCACTTTCAGGGGTTTGCCCAAAAAATCAGCTGCAAGCTGCGCTGTCGTGCCACCGCACACGATATGAGCACCTTCACTTGCGAAGAAAAGCCCAAGCATGGCATCCAAATCACAGCCATTCAACGGAGGCCCGAAAAGAATGTTTACAATACGAAGCCGCACAGCAGAAACCACCATCCAAGAAAAACTCAGACCTTGGCCTTTATCTCGCTCTCGTAGAACTCTTCCACGGACGAAGGCATGACTGAGAACGTCTCATCTCCAACCATTACGCACACGCCCTTTTGGCAGTTGCCGGTGCAGAACGAACCATCAAGTTCCACAGAGTCTGAAAGCCCGTCCCTCTCCACTAGGTCCTGAAGCGTCTCCACGACCTGCCTTGCGCCTTTGAGATGACAAAGGGAACCAACGCAAATAGTCACCTTCACAGGAAATACCTCCCATAGAACTCACGGTCCATACGGTTTCCAACGGCATACCTCATGGCAGCCAAGAAAGGAACCCAT
>CAKQMM010000312.1 GCA_934254755.1 uncultured Clostridia bacterium | reverse complement strand
CGAGTACACCCCCCTTCAAATAAAACAGGCGTTGACGGGTTACGGCAGGGCGGACAAAAAACAAATGCAAACCATGGTTAAAACTTTTTTGAATTTGCCGTCTGTCCCCAAGCCCGACGACGCGGCAGACGCGCTCGCGGTCGCTCTCACGCACGCGCAAACGAACAGGTTCAAACAGCCGTTCAGCATAAAGTAAAGGAGAATTATGATAGGATATTTAGAAGGCAAAGTTATAAACGCAAAAGACGGCGCGGTGATTTTATCGTGCGGCGGCGTGGGGTTCGAAGTAACGTGCTCGTCGTCCGCTTACGAATATCTCGTGAACAAAGGTTCGGGCGCGATTTACACCTACCTTAACGTTCGCGACGACGGAATGTATCTTTTCGGTTTTATTTCTCCCGAAGAAAAAAGCATGTTTTTAAAGCTGATAACCGTTTCGGGCGTAGGCCCGAAAATGGGCATAGCTATTCTATCCGCAATGCCGCTTAACGATTTAGCGTTTATTATCGCCTCGCAGGACGCGAAAGGTTTAAGCGCGGTTAAGGGCGTGGGCAAAAAAACCGCCGAGCGGATAATTTTAGAGTTGCGCGAAAACATCTCCGCGCTCGATTTGCCGAGCGGAACCAAAAAGCCCGTTAAGACCGAAAGCGAACCGCCCGTTTACGGCGACGCGGTCATCGCGCTTATGAGTTTAGGGTTTAACAGAAGCGTTGCCGAACTTGCCGTCAAGGGCGCGATGAACAGCGGCGCGGACACCATCGAAAGCATTATAACCGTTGCTCTTCAAAACATAAAGTAGGTAATTATGATAGACGAACACGACATTTTTGACGATAACGACGAACGCGTCGTCGAGCCCGAACGCATCGACGGCGACGATATCGAAAACGTTTTGCGCCCTAAGTCTATGGACGGCTACGTCGGGCAGGACAAGGTTAAAGGCAATTTAACCGTGTTTATAAACGCCGCCAAAATTCGCGGCGAAAGCTTAGACCACGTTCTGTTATACGGCCCGCCGGGGTTAGGTAAAACCACCCTTGCGCACATTATCGCAACCGAAATGGGCACGCAAATAAAAATAACCAGCGGGCCCGCGATAGACAAAGCGGGCGATTTAGCCGCAATTTTAACCAACCTTAACGACGGCGACGTGCTGTTTGTGGACGAAATACACAGACTTAACCATAACGTGGAAGAAATTTTGTATCCCGCGATGGAAGATTTTAAGCTCGATATAATTCTCGGCAAAGGTCCGTCGGCAAGAAGCGTGCAGATTCCCCTTAAAAAATTCACCCTTATCGGCGCGACGACTAAGGCGGGCATGCTGTCCTCGCCGCTGCGCGACAGGTTCGGCGTGACCCTTCGCTTGGAACTTTATTCGGAAGCGGAACTTGCCGAGATAGTCACCCGCTCGGCGCATGCGTTAAGCACCGAAATCGATAGCGACGCCGCTCTTGAAATCGGCAAAAGAAGCCGCGGTACTCCGCGAATAGCGAACAGAATGTTAAGAAGGGTGCGCGACTTTTCGTCCGTCTTAAAACACCCGTCCATAACGCTTGACGACGCTAAAATAGCTTTAAAGCGTTTGGAAATCGACGATTTGGGGCTCGATAACGTAGACAAGCGTTTGCTTACTTCGATGATAGATAAGTTTGGCGGCGGACCCGTCGGCTTAGACACCCTTGCCGCCACCATAAACGAAGACGCCGGCACGATAG
>CAKQMM010000311.1 GCA_934254755.1 uncultured Clostridia bacterium | reverse complement strand
TGAAATGGCAAAAGCTCTTGCGGAGTGCGGCGCGAAAGTCGCGCTTTTAGACATAAATTACGACGCGGCTGAAAAGTTCGCGCTCGAAATCGGCGAAAACGCAATCGCCGTCAGGTGCAACTGTCTTGATAAAAACAGTATAATCGAGGCGAAAAACGTCGTCAACGAAAGTTTCGGCGCGGTCAACTTTTTAATAAACGGCGCGGGCGGCAATAACCCCAAAGCCACCACCGATAACGAAGTTATGACCCCCGACACGGCGGGCGATATCAAAAACTTTTTTAAAATAGACGAAGCGGGCTTTAAGTTCGTGTTTGACCTTAACATTACCAGCGCGTTTTTGGTAACGCAGGTTTTTGCGGAAGATATGATTAAAACGGGCGGAAACATTATCAATATTTCGTCTATGAACGCATTCAGACCTCTCACCAAAATTCCCGCGTACTCGGCGGCAAAGGCGGGCATATCCAACTTTACCGAATGGCTTGCCGTTCACTTTGCGCCGTGCGGAATAAGGTGCAACGCGATTGCGCCGGGGTTCTTCGTAACCAACCAGAACCGCGCTTTGCTTTTTAACGCCGACGGTACCCCCACCGCAAGAACGGGCAAAATTTTAAACGCCACCCCCATGAAAAAGTTCGGTGAAATATCCGACCTTATCGGTTGTTTGTTGTGGCTTGCCGACGATAACGCGAGCGGTTTCGTTACCGGCACGGTTATCCCTATCGACGGCGGCTTCTCGGCTTACTCGGGCGTGTAAAAAGCAGTTTAACGTAATAAAAACGGACGGTTCGCCGCCCGTTTTTTGTTTGCGCGCGGACAAGGGCAGAGTTAAGTTAAACGCGTCTTCGTTTCCACGAGACCCTCCGCTATGCTCAGGGTGACAGACTTTGCTTTTCTAATTGACGGTAAAGGCGGGTCGTCGTGGCGCAGACCCCTACGAGATAAGTGCGCGTATAGTATTGTCATATTGAGCGTAAGCGAAATATCTCGCGGAAGCGAAAACGGACGTTAAAAATAAGCGGCTCATAAAAAGCAAGCGACGCTTGTCGCTAATTTCACATTTTAACAAAATTTCAAAAAATGTCGTTGCAATAGAGGGCAATTTATGGTAAAATTCAATAAAACAGTAATAAAATCGCGTATTTTAGCATAAAAGGGGCGTTGAGGCAACAATGTTTAAGGCAATACTTAAAAAAATGGCGGAATCGAGCGTGTCGGTGTTACCGGTCGCGCTTATCGTGCTTATATTAAACGCAACGCCGCTTGTAAACTTAACGGGCAGAGAAATCGCCATATTTTTAGTGTCCACGGTGTTTTTGATTATCGGCATGGGTTTTTTCAACATAGGTTCCGATTTAGCCATGATGCCTATGGGCGACCATATCGGCGGCGGGCTTGCCAAATCTAAAAAAGTAACGGTTTTGGTTGCCGTATGCTTTATTATGGGCGTTTTAATAACCGTTGCCGAGCCCGATTTATCGGTGCTTGCGTCTCAGGTTAAAGACAAAATTAACTCGACCGCGCTTTTAATAACCGTCGGCGCGGGGGTAGGGTTATTTTTAGCCCTTGCGGTTATCCGTATACTTACAAAAACTTCTCTTTCAAGCATGCTTATATTCTTTTACATGTGCTTGTTTGCTATCGCGTCGCTGCTCGTCGTCAGCGGTAACGCCGACTTTTTGCCCCTGTCGTTTGACTCGGGCGGGGTTACTACG
>CAKQMM010000310.1 GCA_934254755.1 uncultured Clostridia bacterium | reverse complement strand
GTTTACCTGCGCTCAATAAACGGCGAACTTGCTACCCTTGCGGCTGTCGGGGCGGGGGTTGCGCTTGTTTTGACGATAGTTAGCTATTTGTTCACCGCGGTTGACTTTTTGCGCGACTTATCCGAAAAAACTAAAGTCGGCGGAGCGGTTACCGCTCTCGTTATAAAAATTACGGCAATATCGTATCTTATTGAATTTACGGAATCGCTTTGTAACGATTCCGGCGTATCAAGCTTAGGTAAAAAGGTGGCGTTTTGCGGAAAATTGATAATCTTCGTTTCAAGTTTACCTGTCGTTTACGAACTAACAGAAAGCGTTTTAAACTTGTTATAGTTATTTTGGTTATTGCGCTGATATTTAGCAAAGTGCCGATCGGGAACGCATTTGCCGCAAGTAAAAACGAACGGGGCGAAAGTTTGAAATGCTGTAACGCTCTAGCGGCTGAATCTGAAGCGGGCGATGCCGCGGATGCGGCTAAAGACGAAGATTTGCCTGAATTGGACGGCAAAATCGACAAAATAATATCCTCTTTTTCGGAAGAAGATTTTAAGTTTTTGCTCGATGAGCTTAATGAAATTACGGGTAAAGAACGAACGCTTAAAGAAACGATAACCGCGTTTATAACCGGTGAAAGCGGGCTTAGTTACGCAACACTTAAAACCTATTTTTTATCCCGTATATTTTCGCTTGCGTCCGCTAATTACGACGCCCTGATTTATCTTGCGTGCCTTATTGCATTGCTTGCGTTTTCAAATATAATAATTGCAAAAAACAACGATAATTGCGAAAAATCTGTTATTTTTTACATTTACTATCCGCTTATAGCGTGCCTTGTTTTATCGCTTGTAAAAAGCGCGTTTAAGTATGCGGAAGCCGCACTTTCGGTTCAAACGAAATTAACTGAGCTTTTGTTCCCGATTATGTTTTCTGTCACGCTTATCGCGGGGAATTTCGGAGTCGCTTTACTAAAACCTTTCACGGTTTTTTTAGGCTTTTTTACGGGCGAGCTTATACTCAATTTTTTCTTGCCGCTTTTAAGTCTTGCGTTTTGCGTTCTTGTTGTCGGCAATTTAAGCGATAAATTGAATTTAAACGAATTTTTTAAAACGCTTATGTCTGTTTTTAAATGGTCGATAGGGTTTGTAGCGGCGATATATTCCTCACTGATAACCGTCGAAGGTTTAACTAACGGAACATATAACGGCGTATCGGTTAAAATTCTAAAATATCTGTCGGGGACGAGCGTTCCGATAGTCGGCGGATTGATAAGCGGAAGCACGGACGTTATTTTGTCGGCGGTGACGCTCGTTAAAAACTCGATAGGCGTAATGTCTGCCGTCGTTATAATTTGTTACGTCGGGCTAAAAGGGGTGAACGCGGTTGCTTATTCGCTTTCGCTTAAATTTTTAAATTCGCTGCTTGCGCCGGTAACTAATTCGCGCATAACGAAACTAATAAACGGTTCTTGCGAAATAATATCCGCGCTCGCCGCTCTGATATTTTTTAGCGGGCTGATGTTTATATTAACCGTCGTTTTCGTAATAAAATCAACCGGCGGCTTATTCTGAGATCGGCGCATTAAAAATTAACGGGTAAATTTATGATTAAATCTTACGTAATATCTTGCGTTGGCGGGATAATATTTTTAACTTTTGCCGAGTTCATGGCCCCGCGCGGCAAAAACGGCGAAGCTATCAAAACCGTGGCCGGCGTTATAG
>CAKQMM010000309.1 GCA_934254755.1 uncultured Clostridia bacterium | reverse complement strand
TCTCTGAACAAATCGAGATGGCGTACGCTCATAATTTCGGTGACTATCGGAAGCCCCGTCACTTCTTTCGCTTTAAGCAAAAGTTGTATGCCGGTATCTCTTAACCCCTGGAAAGAGTACGGCGAAGTCCTCGGTTTGAACGCGCCGCCGCGAAGAAGAGTCGCGCCCGATTTTTTAACCGCTTCCGCAACTTCTATAATCTGTTCTTCCGTCTCGACCGAGCACGGCCCCGCGATAATCTGGAAGTTATCGCCGCCGAATTTTCGCCCCGCGATATCGACGATTGTGTCTTCGGGGTGGAATTTACGGTTGACGCATTTGAAGGGTTCCTGAATACGTTTAACGTCCTGAACGACGTCGAGCGAACGGATAAGGTCGATGTCTATCTTGCTCGTGTCGCCGACGAGCCCTAAAATGGTCGTATGTTCGCCTTCCGATACGTCTACCGAAACGCCTTGCTCTTGCACCCATCTTATAAGGTTTTCGACTTCCTGGTCGTCATGCTTCTTTTTAACGATGATAATCATAATTTTGTCTCCAAAAAAAATTTTTTATAAAAAATAAAATGACCGATTTTTATATCGGCCATTTTAATAATTACATCTGAATAAAAATTAGTCAACGCAAAAAATAACCGATATAATCAATATGGTTTACCAAAAAAATATTCGTAATAAAAGGCAAATATATTTTTAAGCATATTTTTTGCTCCTTATGCCAAAAGTATATTGCTTTTTAAAACGATTGTCAACTGATTTTAAATGATTTTTTTATTATTTTTTAAACCGTTTGACAATATTTAAAGTATGTGCTAAATTTGTTTTTGTCAAATGGTAACCGTTTGGCGGAGAATTACTATGATTAACGAAAAAATGATAAATTTAGGCTCTTCGCGCTCTAAAATACGCGACTTGTTCGAGTACGGCAAAGTTTTAGCCGAAAAAATCGGCAAAGAAAACGTTTTCGACTTTACTCTCGGCAACCCGTCCGTCCCCTGCCCGAAAGAGGTTGACGAGTGCGCCGCAAATCTCGTTTTAACAGATAAAAGCGTGCACGCCTACACTTCCGCGCAAGGCGATAAACGCACCCGCACGGCGATAAAAGCGTACAACGAAAAAAAGTACGGCTTTTCGCTTGACGACGAACTCATTTATATGACCTGCGGCGCGGCGGCGGCGCTTCGCATAACTTTAGGCGCGCTGATATCGGGCCCTGACGACGAAGTGATAGTTTTTGCGCCGTTCTTTCCCGAATATAAAGTGTTTATCGAAGGCGCGGGCGGCAAAATGACTATGATTAAAGCGGACGTTGCTAAATTCGGCTTGAACTTAGAAGGTCTAAAAACCGCACTCAATAAAAACGTGCGCGCGGTTATAATAAACTCCCCCAACAACCCGTCGGGAACCGTTTATGACGAAGAAGATATAAAGGCGTTATCGGAGATTTTAGCGGAAGCCGAAAAGAATTACGGCGCGCCGATTTATCTTATAACCGACGAACCCTATCGCGAAATTTTGTTCGACGGCGCAACCTGCCCGTTCGTCCCTAAGTATTACGACGATACCGTCGTTTGCTATTCGTACAGCAAGGCTTTATCGCTCCCCGGCGAGCGCATAGGCTACGTTGCCGTGTCCCCTAAAGCCGCCCAAAAAGACATTTTATACTACGCCGTTTGCGGCGCGGGTAGAAGTTTAGGCTACGTTTGCGCCCCGTCGCTTTACCAGCACGTTTTGCGT
>CAKQMM010000308.1 GCA_934254755.1 uncultured Clostridia bacterium | reverse complement strand
GGTCTCCGACCGAACGCTCTTCAACCTCTCCGCACTTAGAGCACTCTCTTATTTCGACCTTGCTCGCCGTACAAGTAGCGGCGGTCTTTGTAACCCATTCGCCGTAGGTGTGTTCGCACACCGTGCTCTCCCCGTCGTTATTATCCGTATCGGGCGTGGCGGCATCGCAAGCGACAAAACAAACCGCAGTTAAAATAATCATCAACGCCGCCAAAACGTGTTTAACCTTTCGTTTCAAATCATTTCTCTCCTATTTACGATTATTTTCATCATTATATCACAAAGAATATGCTTTTTCAAGAATTGCGTATAGGTTTTTTGCTCTTCGCTTCCCAAATAAGATTATATAGGGGCGAAACGCTGTCAAACACCGGCTGAGGGTATATGTGGCTGTGTTTCAAAGCCCCTTCCGCCTTTTTGCCGTTTGCGGCGATATATTCGCAGATAGGGCTGCAACAATCGGTTGCGCTGAAATTATCTTTAACAATAATTTTGGTTTCAGTCGCAAACGGGCGGCAGTCTATTTTTAAAACGTCTCCCGCCGAAAACGGGGTCGGTAAATTAAGGCAGTTTCCCGAAAAAAACAGTGAAAATTCTTCTTTGCGGCTAAAACCTCGCTTAAAAACAGATTTATCGCCCAAATAGCGCAAGTCTTTGTAAAAGCACGGTTCTTTTCCGATAAAAACAAACTCGCTGACCTCCGTCAGATCGTCACCGTTTGTCTCCGGCAACCACTTTTCTAAGGTGTACCAAACGTTTTCTTCACCGCCGCGTTCAAAAACTTTGCTTAAATAATTTTGAACCGACGGATAGCTTTTAAACGGGGCACATTCGTAATCTGTTTGTCTGCCGCCCTCGTTAGCGTGCCCGACGAGCAAAAACACCCCGCTCTCTTCTTTTGTCAGATTAAGCTCGTCTATTATGCTGTTTAAAACTTCAAGCCGAGCTTCGTAATCGAAGCGCTCCGCGCCGTTTTTTGGCTCGTCGCTTAAAAGTCTTTCTAATATCTGACGCTTTTTAAAAAGCGAAATCGGCGCGGAACAAACAAGCGCGGTTAAACATTCGGCGCGCAAGTTTATCGAGCGCAAATATTCCGCATATCCCTTATCTTTAATAAGGCTGTTTATAACTTTGCTTTTATAATTCATTTTTACTCCGTAAATTAAGTTTTGCGCGGCTTATTTGCGTTTGTACGCCCCGCACCGATAGGGGGATAATTTTATCTATAATTATTATTTTGCGGTTTAATTCAAGTTTTTTTAAAAATGCGACGCAATCAAAGCCCTCGTCCGTTTCGCAAAATAAATTCAAAAGTATAAGAGGGGGGTCTTTATGGTTGAAATCTCTGACGCCGTTTATAATCCGGAAAAACTTGCAGACGTTTATAAAGCTCAAAAAATTGAACAAGGCTTGCTCGCTTGCGCTTAAATCGCAAACGATAACCTCGCCGTTTATATCCTTGACCGCAACGAATTCCCCTTGCGGGGTGATTGAAAAGTATAGGCGTATACCCTCGTTTATAGCCACCCGCTTAAAACTTGCAATGTATTCGTTTAGAATGTAGCGGAAAGCTTTTACTTTTGACAGTTTTAAAAAATCGCCCTCTTTTTTTTCGTTAAAATTGCGCTTTTTAAAGTCCGTCAAAAAGCCCGCCCACCTGGTTTTATATCTGTTACCCGCCTGACCTCTGCTATCTGAGCAATCGAACACAATAGTCTCGTATTTAGTTAAATTATTAGCGTATAAC
>CAKQMM010000307.1 GCA_934254755.1 uncultured Clostridia bacterium | reverse complement strand
GGTCGGCACGCGTGACGAGACCAAAATTTTGGGCGGCATCGCGCCGTGCGGAAGGGTTTGCTGTTGCAAGGCGTTTTTGCCGGACTTTAAAAAGGTCACCATAAAAATGGCAAAAAACCAAGGCTTATCGCTCAACCCCGCAAAAATAAGCGGGCTTTGCGGCAGACTTATGTGCTGCTTAGAATATGAAAACGAGCCGTACAGCGAAGCGTACAAAAAAATGCCCAAGGTGGGTAGCGAAGTCACCACCCCCGACGGAAAATCGACCGTTATATCGAACAATATGCTTAAAATGACGGTTAAAACCCGCGCCGCGCAAAAAGACGGCACCCTCGTTTATAAAGATTACGATTTAAAAGACGTTAAGTTTAATAAGCAGAAAAAAGTTGAAAAGGACGACGACGAAAGCGAAATTTCCGACTAATTACTAAAAAACAGTGTACAAAGCGGATAACTTATGTTAAAATAAGCGAAGTAGGTTTTTGCTTACTTGAATATAAAACCAAAATACGGAGGTATTATTACTATGGCTTACAAAATAACCGATAAATGTATTTCTTGCGGCGCGTGCGCCGACGCTTGCCCCGTTTCGGCAATAACTGAAGGCGAAACGCAATACGTTATCGACGAAGCGACCTGCATTTCTTGCGGCGCGTGTGCCGAAACCTGTCCCGTTCAGGCTCCCGAAGAAGAATAAAGTCAAAAGCGGCGTAACAAAAACGCCGCTTTTGTTTTGGTCGAATCAATTTAGTTATATCGTTGCGGTTTTGGGTTTATTGCCGTATTATGCGGTGTTAAACACCACTCACCGTACGGCAAGTACGGTTTCGGGTGTTTGCCTTGCCTAAACGCAATTTAATTTGCTTTTAAACGCGGGCGGACTTGATAAAATACCTTAACTTAACGTAGGGCGGGGGCTTGCTCCCGCCGTTATCTAACCACTTTTAAAAGGACGAACTATGCTCGTATTAGACGATTTAATGATAGACGGTTTAAAAATAGCACAGGACGATACTCTTTATCGTTTTACGAGCGACGCGGTCTTGCTGTCACACTTTGCAAGCCGCAAAAATGGCGATATCATCGCCGATTTTTGTAGCGGCAGCGGAATTGTCGGCATAAACTACTATCTGCTCGATAAAACCCCTAAGTCGGTTGATTTAATCGAAATTCAAAAGCCGCTTGCCGATTTGTCGCAAAAAACCGTTGAAATGAATAACCTTGGCGGCGTGTTTACCGTGCTTAACCAAAGCGTGCAGAATTTAGACGACGAGTATAACGAAAAATACACCCTCGTTTTATGCAACCCGCCCTACAAAAAAAAGAACAGCGGCGAGCAGAATTTAAGCGAGCATATCGCCGTATGCCGCCACGAAGTTAAAATTACACAGGAAGAAATCGTGTCTACCGCGGCGCGCGTTTTAAAGCGCGGCGGACGGCTTGCAATGTGCCAGCGGGTGGAGCGGCTGACGGACTTAATCGTTACGATGCGTGAAAATTTTCTCGAACCCGTTAAGCTTCAATTTATCTGCACCACCGAAAAAAAGCCGCCCTATCTATTTTTGATAGAAGCGGTCAAAGGGGTTAAGCCCCAACTTAAAGTTTTAAAAGAAAAGGTAAACAAGTAATATGCTTTATTTCGTGTCCACCCCCATCGGAAACATGGGCGACATAACCTATCGCGCGGTCGAAACGCTTTTGTCCGTGGACGTCATCGCGTGCGAGGACACGCGCGTATCGTTAAAACTGTTGT
>CAKQMM010000306.1 GCA_934254755.1 uncultured Clostridia bacterium | reverse complement strand
CTCGGCAGGGGTTTTGCCTGGCTCGATACGGGTACGATGGATTCGCTTGCGGAGGCGACCAACTTTATTAAAACCGTGCAAAACCGTCAGGGCATAGAGATTTCCGCCCCCGAGGAGATTGCGTATATTAACGGTTGGATAGACGAAAAAGGCTTGCTTTCTTCCGCCGAGGCATACGGAAAGTCGCCTTACGGACAGCATTTGAAGAGGGTCGCCGACGGGCAGATTAAGTATTGATATGAGAGTTTTGGTTACGGGAGTAAACGGTCAACTCGGACACGACGTGGTAAACGAGTTGAAACAGCGCGGGCATTACGCAATTGCCACGGATATTGCCGATATGGATATAACCGATAAAAGCGCGGTAATGGACTTTATAGAAAAAAGCAAGGCGGATGCGGTTGTGCATTGCGCGGCGTGGACCGCGGTAGACGCCGCCGAAGAAGGCGAAAACCGCGATAAAGTTTTTAAAATAAACGGCGAAGGAACCCGCAATATCGCCGAGGCTTGTAAAAAGTTCGGTTGCAAAATGATTTATATTTCCACCGACTACGTTTTCGGCGGCGACGGCGATAAGCCAAGGCAACCCGATTGTAAAGAGTTTGCCCCGCTCAACGTATACGGAGCGAGCAAACTCGAAGGCGAAAAAGCGGTTGCTGAAATTTTAGAAAAGTTCTTTATAGTACGAATAGCGTGGGTTTTCGGCGTGAACGGAAACAACTTCGTAAAGACGATGTTGCGCCTTTCTGCCACGCACGAAAGTCTGAGGGTGGTAAACGACCAAATCGGCACGCCCACCTATACTTTCGACTTGGCAAGACTGCTCGTCGATATGCTCGAGTCGGAAAAATACGGGTATTATCACGCGACCAACGAGGGCGGCTATATAAGTTGGGCTGACTTTGCAAAAAAGATTTTTGAGTTGAGCGGTGCAAAAACGACCGTGATACCCGTAACGACCGCCGAATACGGCGTAACCAAAGCCAAACGCCCGTTTAACAGCAGGTTGGATAAGTCTAAACTTGTTGAAAACGGTTTTAAACCGTTGCCCGAGTGGACGGATGCGTTAAGCAGATATTTAAAGGAGATTAACTAAAATGTCGCAAATAAAAGTATATAAACCCGAGATTGAGGGGCTTATGGTAATAGAGCCTACCGTTCACGGCGACGAAAGAGGCTATTTTATGGAAACTTACAACGCCCGCGACCTTAAAGAGGCGGGGCTTGACAGGGTTTTCGTTCAGGACAATCAATCCATGTCTAAAAAGGGCGTGTTGAGAGGACTTCATTTTCAAAAGAAATTCCCGCAAGCCAAACTCGTGCGAGTTATAAAAGGCGAAGTGTTTGACGTTGCGGTGGATATTCGCAAAGGCTCGAAAACCTTCGGCAAGTGGTACGGCGTTGAACTAACCGAACAAAACAAAAAGCAGTTTTATATTCCCGTGGGGTTTGCTCACGGCTTTTTGGTTCGTTCCGAAACGGCTGAATTTTGTTATAAAGTAACCGATTTTTACCACCCCGACGACGAGGGCGGCATTATCTGGAACGACCCCGATATAGGTATAGATTGGGGCGACGTTTCGCAGGTTATTTTAAGCGAAAAAGATAAGGTGCATAAGAGATTAAAGGAGATTAAGGAAGAATTATGAAAAAAATACTCGTAACGGGCGGAGCGGGGTTTATCGGCTCTAACTTCGTCTATTATATGCTTAACAAGCACGAAGATTATCAGATAATTTGCGTTGACTGCCTTACTT
>CAKQMM010000305.1 GCA_934254755.1 uncultured Clostridia bacterium | reverse complement strand
GACGTCTTCGTTATGGGTAAAAAAGTAGTTTAAACTAAAATTTAAAACGCGTTCCGAAATCTAACTTTCGGAACGCGTTTTTACGTTACTGCCGCGCTTGGGCAAGCCTTAGCGCGGGAGTTTGGTTATTAGTTTTTAAGCGCGAGCTCGTCGATTACGTCGAGCGCGGCTTCCGCTACGTTTGCGGCGGTGAAGCCGTAGAACTCGAAAAGCTCGGCGGCGGGGGCGGAACGACCGAACTCGTCTATTCCGATAACTTTGCCGTCAAGCCCCGCGTACTTATACCAACTTATGGTAGAACCCGCTTCCACGCAAACCCTTGAGCGGACGGATTTCGGCAGCACGCTTTCGCGGTATTTAGAAGTTTGTTTATCGAAAATTTCCTGGCACGGCATAGAAACGACGCGCGCGTCAACCCCTTTGGCAAAGAGCAGCTTCTGCGCTTCCATGCAGTACTGAACTTCGCTTCCCGAAGCGATTAAGATAACGTCGGGCGTCTTTTTAACGCTGTCTTTAAGGATATATCCGCCCTTTAAAGCGGCTTCGCCCGTGCCCTCGAAGGAGGGGAGTTTCTGGCGGGTCAAAATAATACTTGTTGTGCCCGGGGTCGAGAAAGCGGTTATATACGCGGCGGCGGTTTCTCTTCCGTCGCAGGGGCGGAACACCGTCATGTTCGGCATTGCGCGAAGCGCCGCAAGCTGTTCGACGGGTTGGTGTGTGCATCCGTCTTCGCCGACGCCTATACTGTCGTGCGTTAAAATATATGTCACGTTAAGATTCATTATCGCCGACATACGCATGCCGTTCTTCATATAGTCGCTGAACACGAAGAAGGTTGAGCAATAGGGTAAAATTCCGCCGTGCGCCGCCATACCGTTACAAATCGCGCTCATTGCGTGCTCGCGTATACCGAAGTGCATATTGCGCCCCGCGTAGTTGTCGGCGCTAAAATCGCTTTCGCCTTTCAGCGTCGTTTTGTTCGACGGACCGAGATCTGCGGAACCGCCCATAACTTCGGGGAGAATCTTAGCTATTTTGTTTAAGACTACGCCGCCCGCGCCGCGGGTCGCGTCGTCCTTTTCGAATTCGTATAATTCTTTATAACCTTTAAGGTCTTTGAGTTTGCCGCTCGTTTCGGTCAAAAATTCTTTAGCAAGGTCGGGATATTTTTCGCTGTATTCGCGGAAAAGTTTTTTCCATTCGCGCTCGGCGTTTTTGCCGCGGGTTGCGGCGCGTTTGCAGTGCGAGTAAACCGATTTATCCACTTCAAACGGCGCGTATTCGTAGTTAAGGGCTTTGCGTAGCTCTTTAACGTTCGCTTCCCCTAATGGCGCGCCGTGAACGGCGGCGGTGCCTTGCGCGGGCGAACCGTAACCGATAACGGTATGGCATACGATAAGCGACGGCTTTTCCGTCTGCGCTTTCGCTTTTTTAATCGCTTTGCGAACGGCTTCGGGGTCAAGCCCGTCTTTCACGTCGATGACGTACCAGCCTTGCGCTTCGTGGCGTTTTTTAACGTCTTCCGAAAAAGCAAGAGAAGTGCTGCCTTCTATCGTAATATTGTTATCGTCGTATAAAACGATGAGTTTATTGAGTTTAAGCGTGCCCGCAAGCGACGCGGCTTCCGCTTCTATACCCTCCATCATGCACCCGTCGCCGCAAATGGCGTAGGTGTAGTGGTCGACGATTTTATAACCGTCCTTATTGAACTTAGCGGCAAGGTGCGCTTCCGCAATAGCCATGCCGACGGCGTTCGCGATGCCCTG
>CAKQMM010000304.1 GCA_934254755.1 uncultured Clostridia bacterium | reverse complement strand
GCTTTTGCTACGGCGTACTTAAATCTTTTTATCGAAGGGAAAATAGAAAGGGGAAATACTCTTTTAATAACTGCCGGCGGAAGCGGTTTGGCAAGCGTTGTCATTCCGATGGCAAAAGCTTTCGGGGTAAGGGTTATAACAACCGTCTCTACCGAAGAAAAAGCGGAGCGCATTAAGTATTTGAAAGCCGACAGGGTTGTGGTAACGACGAAAGAAGATTTATCGCAAGCCTTAAAAGAAGAACTTGTTAAGGGCAAGGGCGTAGACGTCGCGATTGACTGTCTGGGCGGCGAAACGATGGGTAAATGTTTACATTATTTATCTCACGGAGCGCGCTGGATTATGATTGCCGCGCTTGCAGGGCAAAAAACCGAAATCGACCTTAAAAACGTTTACGTAAGAAACGTTAGAATAATAGGCAGTACTTTGCGTTCGAGAACGCCCGAAGTTAAAGCGCAAATTCTTGCCGAACTCGTAAAAAACGTTTGGGGTAAAGTTGAAAACGGAGAAATCAAGCCGACCATATATAAGATTTTACCCATAACTAAGGCTGAAGAAGCGCATGATATTCTGTATAAAAGTAAAAACGTCGGTAAAGTCGTGTTAAAAGTCGATTAAAACGCGCTGAATTTGCTTGATAGCGATTTTAGAATCGATAAAAACGCACTAAACCGGATTAGAACGTTTTTAAACAAAAAACCGAATTAAATAATTTTATTAACGGCTTGCAAGCCGTTGAAATATTAAATTTATAAGTCGTTGAATTATTAAACGTGAATAATAGTCGGTCAGGGTTATTTGTAAATTTTATCGCTTGCCGCAACGCTGTTTTTACCGCTGTTTTTACTTACGTAAAGCTGCTTATCGGCTTTTTTAAAGTATTCATGATAGCGATGGGTTTTCCTTAAAGTTTTTAGCGGGTACTTAAACTTTAACGTAATGAGAATCTTTCCGCTATCTTTTTTATTGCTTTTGTCTCGTACGTATTATAATCCTACAATTTGTGTGCCTACGGCTATATTTGCGTCCTTAAAACGCCTCATTTAATGTGATATAATGCCACAATCGTCGGTTATGCCCACTTGAAAAGGGCGAAAACCCGTGTTATAATATATTTATAAAAGATATTAAAGGAGTTTTTTATGTGGGGAGCAATTATAGGCGATATAGTTGGCAGCAGATTTGAGTTTCACAACCATAGGAGCAAAGATTTTGAATTTTTTACCGACGACTGTTTTTTTACCGACGACACGGTTATGACCGTCGCGGTAGAAAAGGCGTTATTTGAAAATAAAGATAAACCCGTCGAGGTACTGAAAAGAGCCACCGTTAAAGAAATGCTCACGTTCGGATATAAATATCCCGACGCGGGTTACGGCGGCAAATTCCGCAAATTTTTGTTCGTCAACCCAGAGCCGTATTATAGTTGCGGAAACGGAGCGGCTATGCGTATAAGCGCGGCGGGCGAGCTTGCAAATTCGCTTGACGAAGTTAAAAAGTATTCTAAGGCGGTGACGGAGGTTTCGCATAACCACCCGGAGGGGTTAAAAGGCGCGGAATGCGTCGCTGTATGTATATATCTTGCTCGCAACGGTAAAACCAAGGAAGAAATTAAAAAGGTCGTTGAGGATAATTATTATGGCGAGGTTGCCGCTATGACGTGCGACAATATCCGCCCCGACTATTATTTTGACGAAACGTGCCAAAAAACGGTGCCGCAAGCCTTGACTTGCTTTTTTGAGGGTAACGATTTTGAGGACGTTATAAGAAACGCAATATCTATC
>CAKQMM010000303.1 GCA_934254755.1 uncultured Clostridia bacterium | reverse complement strand
GTAGGCGCTTCCGACACCGAACGGGTAACGGGCTTTTTTGCGGAAGCGGAAAAACACTTCGACTCTCCGTCGATAAACACGACCGCGTCCCCGCCGATTATCTTTTCAATCGCCTTAGCTATATCGGTTATAACTTCCGTTTCGGGTAAAATCACCGTCTTTACGGCGGCTAAAGCACTCGGCGTTTTTAAATTTTCGGCAAGCGGTTTAACGACCTGCTTTCCGATCATTTCTTT
Source organism: uncultured Clostridia bacterium (assembly GCA_934254755.1). GTDB lineage: Bacteria > Bacillota > Clostridia > Christensenellales > Borkfalkiaceae > HGM11412. The sequence goes on along the minus strand of CAKQMM010000303.1, from coordinate 1,552 downwards.
ATCGCTTAAATTTTCGATAAATATAGCCGTCGCGCGCGCGTTTGCCGCAATAAAGTCGAAAAATATCACGTCGTCGCTCGCGGCAAGTTTTTTTATCTCGTCCACGTTTTTTTGTAGGCTTTTCGATACGATCATAAAGATATTATTTTGATTAAAAAAAATTTTATGCTTATATAGGCTTCGGCGCGGCGGACGGCGTAGGCAAAAACGGCAATAAAAAAAGGGCGGCGCCTTTTTCGCGGCAAGGCGCGCCCAAATTTTATTCGGTTTTTTCGACCGCTTTAAACAAAAGTTTAATCGTCGCGCCGAGGACGTCTTCGCTGACGGAGGCGTTGCTTGCGATAACCCCGCCTATTTTCTCGGCAAGTCGGCTTTTATCGGGTTCGCTTTTTATAAGGCTCACGATTTCTTCGCTCGCCTTTTTAAGGTTGTTTTTGTCCACCAAAACCGATAAAATCTTTTCTACCGCCTGCTTTTCACCGCCCGCTTTTTTAATGAGCTGACGATAAAGCGCGTATAAAAACGCGGCTTCGCCGCCCGATTTTATTCCGTCGGTTAAAACGCTTTCCAAATTTATTTCCCTTTTAAAAACGTATCCCGCCGCCACGCTTAAAATTATGCCGAGCGCAAACGGTAAAAGCGGGATGATCTTTTTAAATTTTTCGGGTATAAACTTTTTAATTACGTTTACCAATAAAAATAAAACCGCGGCTATTATTGCCGAAAAGGCGTCGCTTGACGCGATTAGTGCCTTTAACTGTTCCATTTAAACCCCTTTAAGGAGTCTCAGCGTAAGGCTATCGTAGCTTACGCCGCCGCGAAGCAGGATGAGGCCGCTTAAAAACGCGGCTTGAAATTTAATATAACCGATACGTTTACTCCTTTACGGAACGCAATTTCAGTTTAAACCCGAAAACGGGCAGAGTAAACGTTTTATGACGCTTTTTCGTAAAATCTTACGGCAAGCACGGTCATATCGTCCTTTATTTCGCCGCCGAGGTTTTTAACCGCTTCTCGCATAATCGCGTCGGAAAGGTTTTGCGGGTTGCGGGCGGTCACGGTCTTTAAAAAGTCGATAAAATCGGTGACCGAACCGAACGAGTCGCTTACCCCGTCGGTAAACATAACCGCCGTCGCTCCGCCCGTTATCTTAACCGACGAAACGGACGGGGTAAGGTCTTCGAGTATGCCTAAGGGGAGCGAACTTCCGTCCACTATGCGAATTGCGTCGTCGGTTATAACGAAGCTATATGGCGCGCCTATCTTTATAAAGTCCAGACTATGCTCGTATAAGTCGGCGGATAAAACGTCAACCGCCGAAAAATCGTCCGTCAAATTAAACGCCAAAGCTTTGTTCGCGATGGATAAAATAAGCTCGCTTTTAAGCCCCGCTTTATAAAAACTTTCTATAAGCGATATCGCCGCGCTCGACGTGTTTTCGGCGGATATGCCGCTCCCCATTCCGTCGCTAAGCGCGACCAAAAACTTACCCTCGTTTATTTTAACCAAAGAGTGGGTGTCTCCGCTTAAAAGCGAGCCGTCTTTCTTTTTG
>CAKQMM010000302.1 GCA_934254755.1 uncultured Clostridia bacterium | reverse complement strand
ATTTGACCGTCTTTAAGCAATATCGAATAAACCGAGCCCGGGATATCCCCTTCCGCCTTATACTTTCCGCCGAAAATTTGCCATTTTCCGTTTAAATTTAAAACTTTCATATAAACCGCCTTTTATTCGTTCTTGTTTTATTATATCCCGAATTTTATTTCAGGTATATAATTTAATTTGATAAAACGCGCTTTTTTTTGAGCATAAAAAACCTATGCTAAAACCTGCGAACCAAAAATCAGCGTATAAACTTTTGCCGCTCAGGCAAAATGCCCGACGATATGCTTTACCGTAACGCTTTTTATACGGATACGTTTTCGACGGCAAAACGATAAAAACAGCCCGGTATTCACGCTAAAACAAAAACCGCCTTGTCGGCGGTTTTTAAGTTGCTAAGTTTTGCGGGTGCGCCGCTTTTTCCGCCCTATGCGCTCTACGCATAAGTTCGCGGTTGCGTTTTAATTCGCGGCGGTGGTTCTTAAGGAGTTCGGTGTCGTTATCGAAGGTGAGTTCGGGCAAGTCCCCAAGCATATTTTCAAATTCTTCAAGCGAAATTATATCCAACTTTCTACCACCGCGGGCGTCAACCTGCGCCTGCTCTTTCGGGGTTATTTCGCTCTTTAAAACGAGGGTATTCGCGCCGTCTATACTGCTGACCCTGCCGTTTAACTCGTAAATTTTTTTAATGTAACGGCGGAAAAGGTCGATATCGTCATAACGCACGTCGTCGCCGAAAGCAAAAGTTTTAAACGACAGCCCGCCTTTATACTTCCTGCTGTGGCGGTAGTTTTTTTCGACGAAGTCGAGAATTAAATAGTTTTTTTCGCGGCGGCTTAAAACCCCGTCGGTACACGGTTCCACTTCCGTTTCGCCGTTCACGCCCAAAGTTACGTTGTACTTTCTTATAAGTTCGCCTATACATAAGTTTTCGGACTTTAAAATATACTCTAAAACTTCTAAGGTGACGCGGGCGTCTTCGTCGCTTCGATGCGCTTCGTATTCGATATTAAGCGCGGCGGCAATCTTTTCAAGCCCCTGCATGGTGGGGGTTTTAAACACCGTTTTATATAAAAGCTGAACGTCTAAAAACTCGTAAGTTATGCGCTTTAAATTATAAACGGCGCACGCGTTGTTCAAAAACTCAACGTCGTTGCCGACTGAAAACCCTATTGTCAAATCAGCCGACGAAAAAAGGCTTTTAATCGCCTCGTATCGTTCGGGGAACTTCGGCGCGGAGCGTATGGTCTTTTTATCGTAGTGGAGTTTGATTTTCGTTTCCATTCGCCTCGTTTTAGGCGAAATAACCAAATCTTCCTGCTTGCGGGTATTAAGTTCGGTATCGTATAAACAGTAACCGAAAGTACACATGCTGCCGTCGTTATGGCTGCCCGTAGTGCTTTCGATATCGAATGAGAGTATCTTCATAAATTCCGTTCGGGAAAGTAAAACCCGCCCTTTAAGTAGTCGCAGCGGCCTTTTCAGCCGCCATAAGGCGGCTTAACCTCGTCCGCCATAAATGCCCGGCGACGATATATCCGCCGCCCTCAATAAAATATCCGCCGCCATTTCGGCGGCGGATAATAAGTTTCGTTTACTCGCTTAACCCTTTCAGATATTCTTCGTAAGCGGTTTTGTCGGCGTCGGTTATCAAGCCCAGACGCTGAGCGCATAACGCTTTCGTTGCGGCTTTTGTAGTCTTAGCGTTTTCGGCAAGGGCTTTTGCATAAGCGTTGTCTTCTTCGCCCTCGGCGGCAGCGTCGTCAATACCCGCCATATTTATAACGTAAGCGTA
>CAKQMM010000301.1 GCA_934254755.1 uncultured Clostridia bacterium | reverse complement strand
GACTATAAGCGAGCCGAAAAATAAGAACGGGTTGCCGTCGCCCGCTATAGCGCAAATTATTCCGCAAAGAAACAACCCGCCGATGATAGCCGCGGCGTAAATGCCGATTTTAGTCCTTATTTTTAAATTGTCGCGCTTGACGACGTGGAACAGCGGTTCGCGCGCTGCTTTGTTTTCGGTTTTCATTCGTTGTCCTCCGTCGTTTTTTCTAAGTTTTTCCACTCTTCGGCGGTTAAGTTACTGTCTTTTGCCTTACCGAAGTTTTTGTCTTTTTTAACCTCGTTTAGGTCGAGCGCGCCCGTCATCATAAGACCCAATTCTTCCTTAGTGGTCTTATTAGCGTGAACGATGCCCATGTTTTTGCCGTGGCAAAGCACCATTATCTTATCGCAAAGCGCAAGCATAACGTCCAAATCTTCGCCGATGAATAATATGCCCGTGCCCTTTTCTTTTTGCTCGTTCAAAATGTTATAAATGGTGTAGGACGAATTGATGTCCAGCCCGCGCACGGGGTACGCCGTTATTATAACGTTGGGCGATGATTCTATTTCTCTCCCGACTAATACTTTTTGAACGTTGCCGCCCGATAATCTTCTGACGGGCGTTTCGCTCGACGGGGTTACTATCTGCAATTTTTCGATAAGCGCGTTTGCCCGCTCTCTCGCCGCTTTTCTGTCAACGAAGGGGCAGGCTTTGTTTATCGCGCCGGTGACGGCGTTGACCGTCTTTTTCGCGCCCGATATAAACTTATTGTCGCCGTCTTTTGCAGGAATTGCGGGAATGTGGAACTCACGCTCGCCGTAAGTTTTAAGCATCATATTGTCCGTTATCGAAAAGGACGGGGCAAGCCCCATGCCGAGCCTGTCTTCGGGAATGAAGCTCATCGAAACGCCTTTTTCGATAATCGTTTTCGGGGGGAGTCCCACTATGCTTTCGCCTTTATGGGTTATTTGACCTTTTAAGGGGCGCAAGCCCGCAATCGCTTCGCAAAGCTCTTTTTGTCCGCAACCCGCAACGCCTGCAACGCCTAAAATTTCGCCGCCGCGAATGTAAAAGTTCACGTCTTTAATGGCTTCCGCGCCGTCGTCGGACTTAACGCACAAGTCCCTTATCTCTAAAAGAGGGCGGTCAAAGTCGGTTTTGGTGCGCTCGATGTGAAGATCTATTTTTTTGCCGACCATCATCTCGGTCAAAGCCTTTTCGTTCGTGTCTTTGGTGTTTACCGTCGTTTTGTATTCGCCTTTTCTGAGGACGGTTACTTTATCCGATATCGCTAAAACTTCGTTCAACTTGTGGGTGATTATTATAATCGACTTGCCGTCGTCGCGCATTTTGCGGATAACGTTAAACAGTTTTTCCGTTTCCTGCGGGGTCAGAACGGCGGTGGGTTCGTCTAATATAAGTATATCCGCGCCGCGGTATAAAACTTTAATGATTTCGACCGTCTGCTTTTCGGAAACCGACATTTCGTGAATTTTCTTTTTGCAGTCGATTGAAAACCCGTACTTATCCGCTATTTCTTGAACGCGCGCGTTTACCGTTTTTAAACTGTATTTATCGTTTACGCCTAAAACTATATTTTCTGCGGCGGTGAATACGTCAACAAGTTTAAAGTGTTGATGTATCATACCTATTTTATATCTGAACGCGTCGATAGGCGACTTTATAAAAACTTCTTGCCCGTCAATGTAAATAGAGCCGCTGTCGGGCGCGTATATGCCCGAAATCATGTTCATAAGGGTGGTTTTGCCGGAACCGTTTTCCCCTAAAATAGCAAGCACTTCGTGCTTGTTCA
>CAKQMM010000300.1 GCA_934254755.1 uncultured Clostridia bacterium | reverse complement strand
CTTTTCGTTCGCGCTTGCTATCACGCCGGGGCAACAAACGCAACACCGTTGCGTTTGGCGGCAAACTGTTTAAAATGTTAGCCTCCTAAGTTTGCCGCTACTTGCCCGTTCTCATCCCTTTTTAACTCTCAATACAAAACGGACACGACAAACGCCGTGTCCGTTTTATATGGCGGAAGGTTAGGGATTCGAACCCCAGGAAGTTGTTCGCTTCAACGGTTTTCAAGACCGCCGCCTTCGACCGCTCGGCCAACCTTCCACGCGAGGTTTATTCTACTATAAATCGTAAAAAAACGCAACCGTTTTTATCGCTTTACTTAAAAATCGTATTGATTTTAAAAGAAACCGGCAGCATAAAATTTTACGACGGATATTTTTCTCTATATTTTGGAAAACATTCCGGGGCGAAAAAGTTAAAAAGCGAAAAGGTAAACGGCTTTTATTAAAGCGTTTTATATGTTAAAATTTGGGTGTGCTAATCTCGTAGACTTCGACAATATACTAAATTTAGGTGGAAGAAATATGAGTAAACTTATAATTTTGCGAAAAAAAACAACCTTTTTTATAGCCGCTTGCGCCGTTTCCGTTTGTGCCGTCGGGCGTTTTATCGCATGCGGCAAGCCCGATTGAAAGCGAGGCTAACATCGTTATATAAAGAGCGCGTAAATATTTTTTCATATTCTACTCCATATAGTTTCAATAAACCGTGAACATATTTTGTTTAAAATAAATATAATTACGTTCAATATTAAAATACTACTTTGTTTTTAAAAATGCAATACAAAAATAAAATAATTGTTTATTTATACATAAAAGCAGCCGCATAAATTTGCGGCTGCTTTTAATTTTGTTTTATGCGGTTAAGCCATCAACTCTGACGAGAGCGAACTCAAAGTCCTGATATTTACTTAAATCGGATAACAGGTTGTCGTTTGCGCTGCTGTCGTAACTAATATTAACATGCTCGATATTTTCGCCAACGACGCGAATTCTCGAACCGGCTAACTTTCCTTGGAATTTAACTTCTTTAACGTTGCCGCTACCGTATATCATGCCGTAGCCGAAATACATTTGCGCGCCGACTTCAAACGAAAGGTTAATTGTCGTGAGCGACGACATATTGCCGAACACGTTGCCGTCAATCATAAAATCGCCGTTTTTAAGCGCGCTTGCTACGGTTATAGCGGTTATATCGCTGCGCCCCGCAAAACCGAACTTTGCTTCGGTGCTTGCTTTAGAGCCGTATTCGTGAGTTTGTTTGTACTCAATGCGAGATACGATTTTACCCTCTATCGTAGACGGAATACTTACGGTCGAACTTTCGCCTATATAACCCCAAACGGTTGCTTTATCGCTTGACGTCGTGTAAATAATGCCGTCGGCGGTACATTTAAAGCCATACGAACGGTTACCCGAAGTCACAAGGCGTTTTTCGGAACCAAATATCATATTAAGATTTTCAATCGCCGTAAAGTCGCTTTGGGTCAAAGTGGTAACGCTTGCGGGAACGTATATGAAAGTAAGTTTAGTTACCCCGTCAAGCGCGCCGCTTGCAATTTCGGTCGTGCCCTCTTTAACAACAACGGAGAACACGTCGTCAACTTTCGTGAGCGTTGTGCCGAGATAGTATCCGCCGCCGATGTGTTTACCCTTATACCCGCTGCCCGCAAACATTGCGGCGGTCATTTCAAAATCGTCGCGAATATCAACGGTGGTTAAATTCGTACAACCGGTGAAGGCGTTGTCCTTAATTTCGGTTAAAGTTTCGGGTAATTTAACTTCGGTTAAGCTTGAAC
>CAKQMM010000299.1 GCA_934254755.1 uncultured Clostridia bacterium | reverse complement strand
GTGATAACCTTCGTGCCGGCGCAAATCGCGTCTTTCTTTTTGCGGTCTTCTTCGACTTGTTTTTTGCGCTGTCTGCTGCTGAAAATCATGTATGCGATAACCGCTACGATGATAATGCCGATGAAGACGTAAGTCATAACTTTGCTTGCAAGTAAATTCAACATAAAATTACTCTCTCCTTATTTGATTTAAATTTTACTATAAAATATAAGCGTTTGCAAGCGTTTTTTTTACTCAACGCCATATTTCACTTATTTTTCGCTATCTAAGCCGTATTCGCTATAAAATTCTCGACAAAAATCTTCAAAATACCCGTCTATGATAGATTTTCGCATATCGCGCATGAGGTGGGTCAAGAAGGTTATGTTATGCAAACTTATAAGCATACCGCCCATCATTTCGCCGACGTTTATAAGGTGGCGAAGGTAAGCTTTGGTATAATTTTTGCAACAATAGCAGTCGCACTTGCCGTCAAGCGGCGTAAAATCTTCTTTATATTTTCCGTTCCTGACGACGACTTTGCCCGCGCTCGTCATAGCGGTGCCGTTTCGCGCGATGCGGGTTGCGAGCACGCAGTCGAACATATCTATGCCGCGCTTCACACCTTCGATTAAACAGTCGGGACTGCCGACCCCCATTAAGTAGCGCGGAACGTTTACGGGATAATACGGATACATTTCGTCAAGCATTTCGTACATTACGCTTTTCGGCTCGCCGACGGAAAGCCCGCCTATGCCGAAACCGTATTTTACGTACGGAAGGGTGCGCTTTAAGCTTTCGATGCGAAGATCCTTAAACATATTGCCCTGCACTATCGGGAAAAGCGCCTGCTCTTCGTTTTTGTGATGATTATAACACCTTTCTAACCAATAAAGAGTGCGCTCCATAGCTTTACGGGCGCGGTTTTTGTCCACGCCGTAGGGGGTACATTCGTCGAACTGCATTATTATATCCGCACCGAGGTTGTTTTCGATGTCGATAGCCTTTTCGGGCGTGATGAAGTGTTTAGAGCCGTCAACGTTCGAGCGGAAGGTAACGCCCTCGTCGGTTATATCGTTGAGCTTTGCGAGAGAAAACACCTGAAACCCGCCGCTGTCGGTAAGCATAGGCTTATGATAATTCATAAACTTATGCACGCCGCCCGCTTTTTTGACTATCTCGTCGCCGGGGCGCATGTATAAGTGGTAGGTGTTTGCAAGTATGATTTGCGCGCCCGCCTCGTCTAAGTCGCGCGGGTACACGCCTTTGACCGTCGCTTGCGTGCCGACGGGCATATATACGGGCGTTTCTATATCGCCGTGCGGCGTATGTAACACGCCTGCGCGCGCACCCGATTTTTCGTCTTGTTTTATAACTTCAAAGTAAAATTTTTCCATAATTCAGTGATTAGCGTAGCCGTCGGCTGCTTTTTATGAGCTGCCCGAGTTTAACGACTGCGTTCGCTTCCGCGAGATATTTCGCTTGCGCTCAATATGACAATCGGTGGTTAGAAAGCCGTGGCGGTAACTCCGCAACGACCTGTTTTAGGTCATCGTTTAAGGTTCGGCGGGAGCAAGCCCCCGCCCTACGTCAGGTTTTACGGGTTCCGTTAAAGTTCCGTCCGCGTTTAGCTTTTATTTTGCGCCGCTTAGAAAAGCAACAGTATGTTGGTTTTATAAGCAAGTTAGGCAAGGCTCGCGAAGATTTAAGGCTGAGATAGACCTTGCCGGTCATCGAAGTCTGAAATCTGAGCAGAAACGCTGCATAACGCAGCCGTAGGTGACTGCGTATAAAACCCGCCAAAACGCCGCAATTTACGCGCTTTTGGTGCAAATGCTCGTTTGAAGTACGTCTTGTACATCATCACTCGCCTTTGCCCAAAATCATC
>CAKQMM010000298.1 GCA_934254755.1 uncultured Clostridia bacterium | reverse complement strand
CTATTAACGTATCGACGAATTTTGCAAGGTTTTGCAAGCCCTTTCTCGCGTTGTCTTCGTGCTTTTTACCCTCGTAAGAAAACGGTTTGGTTACGACCGCAACCGTCAAGCAACCCTTTTCTTTCGCTATTTTGGCAACGACGGGAGCCGCGCCCGTACCTGTGCCGCCGCCCATACCCGCGGTTATAAACAAAAGGTCGGTATTTTCAACCATTTGCTCTAACTCTTCGCGGTCTTCTTCAGCGGCTTTTTCGCCTACTTCCGGGTGAGAACCCGCGCCCAAGCCTTTGGTGGACTGCTTGCCTATCTGTATGCGGTTGTTTACGTCGGCATGCGACAGCATTAAGTCCTGCATATCGGTGTTGACGGCGTAAAATTCAACGCCCTTAACGCCCGCGTCTATCATGCGGTTGACGGCGTTGTTACCCGCGCCGCCTACGCCGACCACTTTAATTTTGCAAACGTATAATTTTTCGCTGTCGGCGGGGTTTGCGTTTAAACCGCCGACGTCGTTTAAATAATCTTCGTACATATTCGCTCCTTATTCAGTAAAGAAAACTTTGTCTTTTTTAAGCTTTAAAGCTAAGCTTAAAAGTGATATTTCCGACGAATAAACGCCGCTTTTTAAGTGCGGAAGTTCGGGTGCGACGGTTTTGGGGAATACCCCCAACCTGCCCGCCGTATACTCGACCGCTCCGCGTATCAAGTTGATACCGCCGCCCGTAAAGTAAACGTCTACGTCCGACGGAATTTTAAGGGTGCATAGAGATATAACCTTTTCGATTTTATCGGCAATTTCATCGAGAACGGTTTTTGCCGTGTCGTTCGCAACGTCAACGTCGAAAAACTGTTTGTCGCCGCCGTCCGCAAAGACCGAATAGGTTCTGCCCGCACCGTTTATGATGCCTAAGTTAAGTTTGCGCTTCAAATCTTCCGCCACAAAAAAGTCACATTCGAGCTTGTCCGAAAGATACGCCGTTATTATGCCGCCGCCAAGCGGTATCGACCCGCCGAACAGCACCCCGTCGCCCGCGGAAACGGTAACGTCTGTCGTGGTGTAGCCGACGTCAACCAAAATGCGACATTCTTCTTTAAGCGCACCGTCAAAAAGATACACGCTTTCGGCGTAAGACGACGAAACGTAATTTACGTCGCCTATCCCCGCTTTTTTCAAAATGCGGTCGAAAACCTCTTTATAATAGTCGCTTATCGAAATATAGCAAAGCCTGCCCGCAAGCGACTGCCCCTTTAACCCTATCGGGTCGTGAGTTTTGTTGCCGTCGACCGCGTAGTATACCGCGGCGCGATTGATAAGCGTATGCTCGCTGTCCACGCGTTCGTAGCCAAGGTCGAAAAGAGTGACCAAATCGCCCGCAGTTATGCGCTTTTCACGCGTGAAAGATATGCGGTAATTTTTGGACTGAATTTTAACGAATTCGTTCGGCACGCCGACGTATATTTTATTTATTCCGCTAAGACCGTTTTCGGCGATTATTTCGTTATTGAGCCCCGCCACGACCTTTTCAAGCTCGTGTATATCTGAAAACTCTTTTGAATAAAAGGCGTTATAATCGGCGGTTTTGCGCGCAAGGAAAGAAAACGTACCGTTTACGCCGTTTTTGCCGATAGAATATGTAATTTTGTTGGAGCCGACGTCAAGGACGGCAACGTAATCGTTAAACATATTTGCCTTTTATGCGTTTAGTAAGTCACTTGATTTTTTAAAAGCCGCGGCTTTTCACCGCTTTAATTTAACCGCTCGTTTTAAACTATCGAAATTTCCCCGTCTTTAACGGAAACGATAAATTCGCCCGCGCTTTTATCGGTTAAGCTTTCGTACTTTTGTTTTGCGGCGTTAAACTTGTCCAAAGTCTGCTC
>CAKQMM010000297.1 GCA_934254755.1 uncultured Clostridia bacterium | reverse complement strand
GCGCTTTTGCCGACTCAGGTGGTGAGGCGGCGATTCACCACCCCATCGTCATGACGGGACATTTCATCCCGCCATACCGAATTCCCATTTCGGGAACTCGGTTCTGAGGTAGGACTGAGTGCAGTCCAGTTTCGGGACTTCATCTCTCAGGACCGCTTCGGTAGTCGAGCTACAAATAATAACTCACGGACGTTTCCCCCTGAGTTAGTTGAGTCCCTGATTCAGGGAGTCATAGCTTATCCCATGTGTATTCCATGGGCTTCCTTTCGCTCTCGTTCCTCGGCGAGTGCTTTGCTGTCGGTGTGCTCCCGAGCGTACTCGGTATCATCGGTAGGCTCGTCCTCGATCATCGAAGCCACAGCTGTAACGCCGCCGACAACGCTATCAATACTGACTGCGAGATCACTATCCACTTGACTGCTTTTGATCTGAGCCTGTGCTTGTATTCGTCGAGCTCTTTCAGTTTCAAGCCATATTCCTCGTTCAGCTTCCCAGCCTGTGAGACGAGCTCTTTCGCTGACTGATCCAGCTTCGAAATCTTTGCCGTCACGTTTTGTGACGTCCGCTCCTGAATCTCCTTCCCCTGTTCCAGCAACTGATCGTATATCGTCTGCTGATTCTCCAAGTGCCATTTCATCTGTTCGTGTGTCATAGTTTCGTCTGTCTGAGCATTGACCTTAAACAGTACTTCGTTAAGAAGTTGCAACTGAGAGATCATATTTTGACTGTTATACTTTCTGTTCCGGTGATATTGACCTATTGGACATATTGTTATGGGAAAAATGAAAAAGCTGCGGACCATAGTACGCTCACACAGCTTACAGAAATATTTAGTTTTTGTCGAACGACTGAACATTTGAGTTGTCATAATGTTTCTTAGGGCAGTCAAGTGTCTTTGCTTTATTAAAATATTGCCAATACTCATAGTAATTGATTTCAGAGTCTGGAAATCTATCATATAGCAAAGTATCGCTATCCAGTGCACTGCCTCTTACAGAGTATATATGATCTGAAATGATATTATTTCGAGTATCGTAATCATAATAATAGTTCTTGAACTCTGCGATTAAGTAATGTGCACCATGTTCAACTCTTGGTGTAGTAATTATGATAGTAATACACTTATCATTTTTTATAGAGGCCAAATGTGCATTGATGAGATCATACAGCAGCTTGATCTCATCGCCAATGTCTTGTTCGCTTTTCTCATTTATACTGAAATGATATGTGTACATACCCTTTTCTAAATCATGATCATTATACCCGTTATAGGATATGATATTTGTATTTCTTTCCGATGAATTGATAACAGGCTTTAGCAGATTATATGCTGGATCAGTTTCAATTCTTATTATATTTACAGTTAAAAGAACGATAATTATTACAAATACCGCTAAGAGTTTATTATACTGTTTAAAAACACGCATATTTAGAAGCTCCCTTATAACAAATAGCCATTTTAAATCATAAAGCTAAATATGATTCTCTTGATTTATTATATCACACTGCCTTTATAAAATCAACAATCGCTCTCATTAGAACTCTGCTGAACTATCTTGTCCAGTCCGTCCGCTACGATAATCTTCTTGTCCATTGCCGGCCTAAGAACGAAGTCGCTGAGGGACAGCTTGTGCCGCTGAGCCTTGTTGTGTATCTGCTTGTACTCGTCATCGGTACAGCGGATAGTGATCGTTCTGTTGCGTTTTCTCATTGTATCACGCTCCTTTCTTCTTTGTGCGTTTTTTGAGAGGGGGTTCGGGGTTCGCCCCGACCAGCAAGCGTTCGGCGGACTGCCGAATGCGATGCTGGCATTTCATACCTCCGCCGCCTGTACTGCTCCGTCAGCGGTAGTTTTCTCCTTATGCCAATGCCGCCACAC
>CAKQMM010000296.1 GCA_934254755.1 uncultured Clostridia bacterium | reverse complement strand
GAACAACCCGATGACCTCTCCGTCGGCTGTGGTGACCTCCTCGCCCACGACGACCTCGATGTCGTCGTATTTCTGACGAGCGTATCTCTCGGCCAGGAAAGCGCCGTGCGTCTCGTCGTGATCGGTTATGCAGACCACATCCATGCCGTTGTCACGGGCCTTGTCCACCTGCTTATCGGGCTGGACCACCGACTCGGGGAATTTGATGACTCCGAGCTTCTGGAATCCAGAATATTCCGTATGGAGGTGCGTGTCCGCTCTTCCCATCGCGTGAGGATTCGGGTCGTCATATTAATATGTGGATGTCTGAAGCTCCGATTCGTCCTGTCGATTATCCCGGTTCGATGGACGGATGCATCTGGGCTTGGGACAGTATTCCAGGTGACGATGTTGGATATCCCGACATCTATCCCGATGGGTTGGGACTGGTCGAGTTCGGATAGATCCGTGCCTTGTACGTGAGATGCAAGACCTCGTCGCAGACTTCGGTGTTCACCTCCTGCTCCATGCATGTATGATTGCGGAAGGAGTATAATAACTCTAGACTGTAATGCTTGTAATGCGCATAATGATTGCAATCCTGCAGTCGGATGACATGAGAACCTCTGTTCATCTCGTTATTTCTGATGCTACCCTGGCATCAGACGAGAACGGATACAGCCTTCACAAGAACGTTGGAGAATACCGTGATGAAGGGCGAATTCGAACCGGAACGTGAATCTCGGTGAGAAAAGGACTCGAAACCGAGTGGAATGAAGTCATCCCAAGAAGTGGATCCAAGGTCGTTCCATCTAATCCTAAAAGTTGGCTCATCTGGGGAACAATCGTTGTTTTCGATGATAGAATCCTACTATGAAATTCCGATCAACACAAATGAACGAACCGTACTGGACGACTAATTTCAATTGTATTTTCGATTCCTAGAAATACAAAAAATTTACAAAATAATCCTTGTTATACATTCTCGTTTCATCTGCTCTCAGATTCTTAGGATAACCGTTGAAAAACCGGAATTGATGGATGAGTGGAGTGTGAAAAATGGATGTATTTTACTTTTCTAGCGATAAATAATATTTACAATCAACACATTCAGGAACACGAGGATTCTAAATGGACGATAACGTAGAATGCTGTCAGAGGATGCCTATCATCAATGATGATGCTCCTTCCTTCCGCGCGAACACCACCCAGGGAGAGATCCACTTCCCTGCCGACTACAAAGGGAAATGGGTTATCCTGTTCTCCCACCCCGCCGACTTCACCCCCGTGTGCACCACCGAGTTCATGACCTTCGCGTCCATGATCGACGATTTCAAGGCGCTCAACACGGAGCTCATCGGACTCTCCGTCGACTCCCTCTACTCCCACATCGCATGGCTCAGGAAGATCCAGACCATGAGCTGGAAGGGAATCAGGAAGCCCGAGGTCACCTTCCCTGTCATCGACGACATCAGCATGGAGATCGCAAAGAAATACGGAATGATCCAGCCCAACGTCTCCACCACTCAGGCGGTCCGCTCCGTCTTCTTCATTGACCCCAAGGGCAAGATCCGTGCGATGATCTACTACCCCCAGTCCCTCGGAAGGAACTTCGAGGAGATCAAGAGGGTCATCATCGCCCTTCAGACCGCCGACGCCCAGAACTGCGCCACGCCCGCCAACTGGAAGCCCGGAGACGACGTCATCATGCCCGCTCCCGGATCCTGCGGCACCGCGAAAGAGCGCGTGGAGACCAAGGAGGAGGGCATCAGGTGCCTCGACTGGTTCCTCTGCTTCAAGCCCGACGCCAACGCCAAGCCCCACGCGAAGAGGGGAAGGAAGCCCAAGAACGCGACCGTCGTCGCCGAGGCCGCCAAGGTCGAGGAGCCCGCGAAGACACC
>CAKQMM010000295.1 GCA_934254755.1 uncultured Clostridia bacterium | reverse complement strand
GAACTTATGTTCGATAACGGCGACAAGCTGTTATCGGAACTAAGCGAATATATAGATAACCTTACGAAATATCGCGACGCTTTGGCGGCGGGCGACAGGGCTACGTTTAAAGAGCTTTTAAGCGAAGGCAATTCGAGGAAACTCGCAATAGACACAAAAAGCGGCAAAAATTAAGGAGAAATTATGCTTAAACTAAGCGTTTCCGCGTCGAAAAATTACGATATTACGATATCCGACGGTTTATCCGCGTTAAAGGACGCGTTGAAGGTTTTAAAAGGCGACAAAGTCTCGGTTATCACCGACGATAACGTGAACGCGCTTTATAAAACCGTGCTCGACGAGTTTTTAACGGATAAAAAGGTGTTTAAATTCGTCGTCAGGGCGGGCGAAGACAGTAAAAACGCCGAAAACTACCTTGAAATTTTAAACTACCTTGCCGAAAACGGGTTTTTGCGTTCCGACGGTATAATCGCCCTCGGCGGCGGGGTTGTGGGCGACTTGGCGGCGTTTGCGGCGTCAACCTATATGCGCGGCATAAAGCTCTTTATGATTCCGACGAGTCTGCTTTCTATGGTAGATTCGTCCGTCGGCGGAAAGACGGCTATCAACCTTAAAACGGGCAAAAACTTATGCGGAACGTTTTATCAGCCGGACGGGGTGTATATCTCCCTTGAGTTTTTAAAAACGCTCCCCGCGCGCGAAGTGTCATCCGGCTACGGCGAAATTATAAAGTACGCATTTTTGGGCGACGTTACAAAGGAAGATATAATTAACCCCGTAAGCGAAAATTTAATTTACAAATGCCTTAAAATCAAGCGCGATATCGTCGAAAGCGACGAAAAGGAAAGCGGCGCGCGCAAGCTTTTAAACTTAGGTCACACCGTCGGGCACGCGATAGAGCGGCTGAGCGGCTTTACCTTAAGTCACGGCGATTGCGTAATAAAAGGCTTATATTCCGCGCTTAAACTCTCCGAAAAAATAAACGGCTTAACGGCGGACAAGTATAACGAAGCTTACGATATAATTTCGTGCAAAAATCACGATTTATCTTGTCCGTTTGCCGAAAACGATATAATAAACCTTATAAAGGTTGACAAAAAAAGCGGCGCAAATTCCGTTGACTTCGTGCTTATAAATAACGACTTAAAAGGCGAAATCAAAAAAATCGGATTTGAAAGCCTTCACGGAAACATTTTATGAACGCATATATAACCCCTGCTAAGTTATGCGGCGAAATAACCGCGCCGTCCAGCAAGTCCTACGCGCACAGGCTTATGATAGCCGCGTTTTTAAGCGGCGACGGAACGGTCGAAAACGTGACCTTTTCAAAGGACGCCTACGCCACCATAAACGTTTTAAAAGCACTCGGCGGAAAAGTCGAAATCGGCGGTAATTCGGTTAAAATAACCCGCGCAAAAAGTTGCGGCGCGTGCGATAAAGAGTGTGAAGCGGCGGGCGGATATACGCTTGCAAACGCTATCGAAAGCGGCTCTACGCTTAGGTTTTTGCTCCCCGTTGCGGCGGCGCTCGGCAAAAAAGTAGAATTTACGGGTGAAGAAGGGCTTTTGAAAAGACCCTTTAAGCAGTTGACCGATTGCTTGAACGAGCGCGGCGCGAAAATCGACGGGCTGAAAGTTTCGGGCAAACTAAAAAGCGGCGAATTTAAAATAACCGCAAGCGTGAGTTCGCAGTTTATAAGCGGCTTAATGTTCGCGCTCCCCCTTTTAAGCGGCGACAGCGAAATAGTTTTAGACGGCGAGCAGGTGAGCAAAAGTTACGTCGATATTACGATTGACGTGCTAAAACTCTACGGCGTAGAAATTACGCCCACAAAAAGCGGCTACTTTATAAAAGGCAACCAAACCTATAAAAGCGGCAAGAC
>CAKQMM010000294.1 GCA_934254755.1 uncultured Clostridia bacterium | reverse complement strand
GGCATCGGCCTCCAGGCGAAGCTGTCCGAGATCAACGACGATTCGTTCCGTTCGACGCTCGAATCCTTCGATCGCATCATCTGCGTCAGCGACTACGTCCGCGACGACCTGATCCGCCGTGGGATCCCCGCCGATAGGACGAGCACCGTGCCCACCTGCATGGATATGCCTCCGCTCCGCGATATGCCCGAAGGCGACTACATCCTGTCGCTCGGAAGGCTCGTGGCCACGAAGGGGCTCGATTACATGATCGAGGCCATGGAGGATGTGGATTGCAGGCTGATCGTCTGCGGCAAGGGCCCGGAGGAGAAGAACATCAGGAGGAAGGTGGAGAGGCTCGGCCTCCAGGACAGGGTGGAGCTCCGCGGATACGTCTCCGACGAGGAGAAGGCGGATCTGATCGATTCCTGCAAAATGTTCGTCATGCCTTCGCTCTTCGAATCGTTCGGACTCGCTGCGCTCGAGGTCATGTCCCATGGGAAGCCCCTCGTCTATTCGGAGGTCAACGGGCTTCCCGAGACTGTGGGCGACGGAGGGATCGGCGTCCCCCCGAGGGATCCGACGGCGATATCGGATGCCATCAACCGCATGCTCTCCGACGATGCGCTCCGCAGGGAGAAGGGCGTCGCCGCGAGGAGACAGGCCGAGACGTACACGTGGGAGAGGCACATCGGAGAACTCGAGAGGATCCTGCTCGGAGAATGATGATGGCGTTTTCAGACACGATACCGCTGGATAATATCTCCAATTGTAATTCATTCCTGTTTTCCAATGCCTGGAACGACGGATATTCCGAATATGTGTGCATATATCGCAGCATTACTGCTCCAACCATCGATATCAATATGTAAGAAAACGCTCTGGAACGCGATATGGGAGCAGGCTCGCTGACCGAGTTGATGACACGTCACAGGGAGATCATCTCGTACGCGTTCTGGGGAGTGGCCACCACATTGGTGTCCCTGGGAACCTACGCGGTCTTCGTCGACATCGGCATAAACTCATCCATCAGCAACATCCTCTCATGGATCTGCGGAGTCACATTCGCCTTCTTCACGAACAAGCTGTTCGTGTTCCGCAGCAAATCCCTGGAGCGTCACACCGTGGCGAAGGAAGGGAGCCTCTTCGTAGCGTCCAGGATCTTCACCGGGATCGTCGCATGGGTGCTGTTCCCCGTTCTCCTGTGGCTCGGGATCGACCAGGACTTCCTAGGATTCGAGAGCATGTGGACCAAGATCATCACCAGCGTCGTGGAAATCGCCCTCAACTGGGTGCTGAGCAAGTACATCGTCTTCAGACAGGGCTCGTCCGCCCAGTGACCCCGCGCATCACGGTCGCGACTTCGTACGCTATCGCCACCAGCAACACATCGCGGAGGGCGCAGGCGATCACATAGAGCGCCGATCCAATCTCGGATCTGAGGAACACGATGCAGAGGATCTGCATGACGACCATCATCGCCATCAATCTCCGTGCCTTGCCGTCGAGCTCCGGGACGTAGAGGAGCATGGCGAAGAACGGGAACAGCCACATCATGTACTGGGTCGAGAACACCTTGTTCGTGAGAACGAAGACGATGCATACCAGAAGGAAGGCCATCGCCAATCCGCCGACATCCAGGTCGGACCTGGAGCGATTCATGCTGCGGGCGCTGAACGCCAGGGCTGCGACGACCGCGATCACGATCACTAGCGACCAATACTGGACCAGGGCATCCGCCAGAGGCCCTGCCACGTCATAGGTGTTGTGGGCATCGACTATCCACATATCCGTGAGCCCCAGCAGGCCCAGTGCCTCGATGACCGTGGCGACCGTGCTCTCGACCTGGAAGCCGCGGTCCTCGTGGAATCCCAGGAACGACAGCGAATCCAGCGGGGATATCC
>CAKQMM010000293.1 GCA_934254755.1 uncultured Clostridia bacterium | reverse complement strand
TTAATATCCGCAAAGCCCTTTATATCGCCGTTTTGAGAATAAAAGTCGTTACTTTTAATAGTGCCGAAATTTTCTTTAATCGAGTAGTTTCTGTTAAATTCAACGCCGCCGTCAAGTCCGCGGTCGGCGGCGTAGTTATATACGCCTATGAAAGTAAGCCCCGCCTCGTTATTGTTGAGCGCGGTTAAATCGCCGGCGTTAAAAAGGGTTGAATACATGCCGTCGTAAGAACTTTCCAGCTTCCATTCCCCGCCCGATTCTTTCGAATAAGACTTTTGAGTGAATTTATAATTTTTGGTGAGCTCTACGTTATCGTAGGGGGAAGATTCCATCGCCTTTGCAACGGAATAAGCGGCGTCAAAGTTCATCATCGTTGCAACCACGCCGAAAAGCGTGAACGCCACGACGGACAAAAACACGGTAAATATAAGCCTTATCGGCTTAGTTTTAAGCCCGCTTAACCCCATTTTGACCGCGCGCGCGAGCGGCAAACGCGATTTTATGAATTTGGGCTTTTTGTCGCTGTGTGCGGCGGCTTCCTTTTTCGCCTTTTCCGTATCGGTCTGCTCGAAAGTTTCTTTCCGCCCGTCGTCGCCGATTTTTAAAGCGCGTTTGACGGCGGCAACGTCGCTATCGCCGAAGGTTATAACGCCCTCTTTGCCGCTTTGTTTGATTTTATATAAAATGTTCCTTACGTCGGTTTCCGAAAGTCTGTCGACGTCTTCTATCTTAACCGTTCCGTCGCCGATGAATTTAACGTTGCCGTCAACTATCGTCGGCTCGATATAACCTTTCGACACGTCGGATAAAATTTTACCGTCTTTAAGCTCTATAATTCTGTCGCCGTAAACTTCGGCGAACTCTCTGTCGTGCGAAACGATTATAACGAGTTTTTTCTCGGAAAGTTTTTTGAGGGTATCTAAAACCTGCCTGCCCGTTCTGCTGTCAAGCGCGCCCGTGGGTTCGTCCGCCATTATAATTTCGGGCTCTTTTATGAGCGCGCGGGCGATTGCGATACGCTGTTTTTGCCCGCCCGAAAGCGTGTTGGGTTTGCGCCTTCCCAAACCCTTTAAATCGACTTGCTCTAAAAGGGCGTTTACCGCCTTTTTATCGTTCTTTTTGCCTTGAAGCTGCAAAGCGAGCGCAATGTTTTGTTCGACGTTAAACTCGTTTAAAATGTTATATTCCTGGAATATAAAGCCGACGTAGGTGTTGCGGTAACTGTCGAAGTCGGTCTTAGAGAAGTCTTTGCTCGACTTTCCTTTAATTATAATTTCGCCGCTGTCGGGTTCGTCAAGCCCGCCCGCCATATTTAAAAGGGTAGACTTACCGCTCCCCGACCTACCGAGCAAAAAGACCATACCCTTTTCGGGGAAGTCTACCGAAACGCCGTCGAGAGCGCGCACGGGCGCGCCGCCCTTAGTTTTGTATACTTTAACCAGATTTCTTACGGAAAGCATATTATTCTCCTTTTTGATTATTAGTGATAGGGAATGTTTTCCCTAAGGATAGTTTCGTTTAAATAATTTATACGGCTGCTCGCGTTTAGCGAGTAGCGGGGTTTTTATATAGAAAAACCGAATTTTTTTATTTAGCGGCAAGCGTCGCTTGCTTTTTGTGAGCCGCCCTTGCCCGCCCTTGTTAAAGGGGGGATAAAAAGCGCAACGCTTTTTTACTCGGGGGGATCGGCTGATTTACTCCCTGCAAAACGGCGGGAGCGAGCCCCCGCCCTACGTTAAGTTTACGGGTTCAAATAAAGTTTGCACGTATTTAAGTTTGTTTTCGTTTCCACGAGATATTTCGCTTGCGCTATTCGGCGATTAACGCTAACGCGTAAAAACTATCGTTTTTTCATTTGCTGACACAAATGCAATCGCCTTATAC
>CAKQMM010000292.1 GCA_934254755.1 uncultured Clostridia bacterium | reverse complement strand
TTGACGGGAGAGAGCTTTATATTGAAATAATCGACGACGGCGTCGGCATATCCGACGTTAAAAAAGCGTTGGAGCCGTGTTTTACGACGGGCGTAGAGCGTTCCGGAATGGGATTCACCGTTATGCAGGCGTTTATGGACGAAGTGGAAGTCGAGTCCGCGCCGAACAAAGGCACGCGCATAACTATGACTAAAAAAATAGCGGAAGCGGTGTAACGGGCGGATGCTTAGCTTTGAAGAAACGCTAAGGCACATAAGAAAGGCTAAATCGGGCGACGAAAAAAGCAAGGAAATTCTTATAAAACACAACTCGCTTTTAATTAAAAGCATCGTTCAGCGCTTTTTGGGCAAAAACGTCGATTACGACGATTTGTATCAATTAGGCTCTATAGGGCTACTAAAAGCGATAAATAATTTTGACGAAAAGTTCGGCGTTAAGTTTTCAACCTACGCAGTTCCTATGATAATAGGCGAAATAAAGCGATATCTTCGCGACGACGGCGAAATTAAAGTTTCCCGCATAATAAAAATGCAGGCGCGCGAAATAAACAAATTCGTTGAAAATTACGAGGTTAAGTTCGGCAAATCTCCCGATATCGACGCGATATCCGCCGCCCTTAAAATATCGAAAGAGGACGTCGTTTTGGCGCTTGACTCATCAAAAATGCCCGTGTCGCTATATACGAGCGTTGACGACGGCGAAGATAAAGGGCAGGCTCTTATCGACAAAATTCCGTCAAGCTTTTCAGAAGACGAGCACATCGACTCGCTGTATCTTAAAAACCTTCTCGCAACGCTTAACGAGCGTGAGCGCAAACTCATAATTTTAAGATATTTCAGGGACAAAACGCAGGGCGAAGTCGCCGCCATATTAGGCGTTTCGCAAGTGCAGGTTTCCCGCCTTGAAAATAAAATACTCACACGCCTTAAAGAAAAGGCTTAAACCGCTACCTCATAAATCGGAGCGGTTTTTTATTGCGCTCGTTTTTGCTTTTTGCCGTTTTGCATTTTTTTAAATTTTTTACCGATAATAGTTCTATGAATATTATTAAAACGCCTTCCCGCGGGAGCGATGTAGGTTCCGACCGCGGCGAAATACGCTACAAGGAGATAAACGATGAAAAACGAAAAAACTAAAAACTACAATCAGGCGTATCTTGATTACTGCTCGCAAATCGCGCCGAAAACGAACGAATTCAAAACGCTTTTTCACGCATTTTTGGTCGGCGGAATAATTTGCTTAATCGGTCAGTTCGTTAGGACTGTTTTTATGTACGCTTTTAAATTGTACGGCGACGAACTTGCGGGCGCAACCAGCATAGTTATGATATTTTTAGGCGCGATTTTAACGGGGTTCGGCGTGTACGACAGAATCGGAAAGTTTGCGGGCGGCGGCTCTATCGTGCCGATAACGGGGTTTGCGAACTCCGTTGTTTCTCCGGCAATGGAGTTTAAAAGCGAGGGGTACATTTACGGCTTGGCGGCAAAAATGTTCGTGGTTGCAGGGCCTATTATCGTTTTCGGCGTCGTAGGGTCTGTCGTGACGGGGCTTGTTTATTACGTGATAGGTCTTTTTTAACGAGTATTACCATCGCAACGCCGAAAAAAGCGGGACGAAGCGCAAAAAACGCAGTAAAACGCCCGTTAAATCATACTTAAATGAAATATAAGAAAAAATAATAAAGTTTTTTAATTAAAATCTTTGTAAAAAAAGAAAAGTATGCTATAATAGTTAGCGGTAAAAGATATTTACCGAACTTGACAGAAAAATAAATAAAAGAGGTGTAGTAATAATGTTTACAAATGAAAAAATAATTAATGCTGAAAGAAAAATGTCTAAAGAAATATTGATAAGTGTATTTATTATTGTTGCAGCGTTTATATC
>CAKQMM010000291.1 GCA_934254755.1 uncultured Clostridia bacterium | reverse complement strand
TATCAGGACTTGTTCCGCGCGTCGGTCGCAAGCGCGGGGAACGACAACCGCTTGGGCGGCAACGAAGCCCCGCCGGCGATTATATCGGTGTACCTTGGCGACGATTTGATGAACGCGATAGAAGCTCTTGAAACGAACAACGTTTACGTCAAGTGCAAAACGAAGATGAAGCTCGGCGCGAAAATTCTGCCCACCCTCCCGAAGGACGCGACGGACAGAAACCGCACTTCGCCCCTCGCGTTTACCGGCAACAAGTTCGAGTTCAGAATGGTGGGGAGCAACGATTCGGTAGCCGACTGCAACGTCGTTATAAACACGACGGTTGCCGAAAGTTTAAGGAAAATTGCGGACGAGCTCGAAGCGGCAAGCGACCCCTTTAAAGCGGCGCACGACTTGGTCATTAAGATAATAAACGCGCATAAGCGCATTATATATAGCGGCAACAACTACTCCGACGAGTGGATGAAAGAAGCCGCCGCCCGCGGGCTTAAAAACGTACGCACCACCCCCGAAGCCGCTTGCGCCTATACTTTTGACAAAAACGTTAAACTTTTTGAAAGGCACAAGGTTTTCAGCAAAACCGAACTTAAAGCGCGCAAGCAGATTATGCTTGAAAACTACTCGCGCATCGTTAATATCGAGGCTCTCACTATGCTCGATATGGCTAAAAAGCAAATTTACCCCGCCGTATCCGGGTATGCCGCCAAACTTACGAGCGGTTATCTTGCGAAAAAGTCGGCAGGGTTTGAGTCTAACGCGGATAAAGAGTGCATAGCAAAATTAAACGATACGGGCGACAAAATTTACGCCGCCATAAATAAGCTGGACGCGCTTTTAAAAGAGTCCGCTAACTTTATGGAAGCGGACGCGCACGCGTTGTTTTTACGCGATAAAGTGATAAACGCTATGAAGGAACTCCGCGCCTACTCCGACGATGCAGAACAACGCGTCGATAAAGCGTATTGGCCCTTCCCCACTTACGGCGAAATTTTGTTCAGCGTTAAGTGAGCGGCGTTATAAGCGAAAAACAACCGCGTATAAGCAAAATATTTTGTAAATATTTTATTAAAACGGGGCGTTTTAGTTAAAACGCCCTTTTTTAGTCTTTTTTAGTGTTATAAACGTTTGAGTTTAATTTTAAATAGTGTTAAAATAGTTGTACCGCCGAATAGTTATAAACGGCGGTTATATAAACTGCCGATAGTTTTAAAGCGGCGGTTAAAGGAGACGTTATGAGAGTTTACAATTTTGCAGCAGGACCATCTACCATGCCCTTAGACGTGCTTGAAGAAGCACAAAGAGATTTCCTTGACTATAACGGTTCGGGGATGAGCATCGTGGAGATGAGTCACCGATCTAAAACTTTCATGACGGTGAACGACGAAGCTAACGCGCTTTTGCGCGAACTTATGAACGTGCCCGATAATTACAGCATTCTGTTCGTTCAGGGCGGCGCGTCGCAACAATTCGCGGCGGTTCCCCTTAACCTTATGACTAGCGGCAAAGCCGATTATATAGTAACCGGCAACTTTGCGGGCAAAGCGCAACAGGAGGCTTTAAAGTACGGCGACGCAAGAATCATCGCTTCTTCTAAAGACAAAAACTTCACTTATATCCCCGACGTTGATAAAATTTCGTACAACGCCGACGCCGACTACGTGCATATTACGACCAACAACACCATTTTCGGCACCCGTTACACCAAATTCCCAAAAACCGACAAACCGCTCGTCGCGGATATGTCCTCGAACATTTTGTCGGAAGTCGTGGACGTAAGCAAGTTCGGGCTTATCTATGCGGGCGCGCAGAAAAACGTTGCCCCCGCGGGCGTAACGGTGGTAATAGTAAGGAAAGATTTGCTCGGCAAAGAAATGCCCATTTGCCCCAC
>CAKQMM010000290.1 GCA_934254755.1 uncultured Clostridia bacterium | reverse complement strand
CTTCTATACGGGTGGGTTGAATTCTGCCGTCGCTGATAAGCTTTTCAAGCGCGCGGCGTGCAACTTCGCGGCGAACGGGGTCAAAACCCGACGCAACGACCACTTCGGGAGTATCGTCAATAATTAAACGGATGCCCGTGGCGTTTTCAAGCGCGGTGATGTTTCTGCCCTCTCTACCGATTAAGCGCGCCTTCATGTCGTCGTTGGGGATAGAGATTGTGGTGACGGTAAGTTCGTTGCTCTGGTCAACTGCGCAACGCTGAATTGCAAGGCTTATGATTTCTTTCGCCTTTTTGTCGGCTTCGTCTTTCGCCTGCTGTTCGCTGTTTCTGACGAAAGTCGCGGCGTCCCTCCTCGCTTCGTCCTTAACGTCTTCGATGACCATGGTCTTCGCTTCGTCTTGCGTAAGACCCGCAACCTTTTCAAGTTCTTGAATGAAAAGTTCGTGCTGAGATTCGAGTTTTTGCATTAAAGCGTCCGCTTCGGCGTTCTTTTTTTCCAAAAGTTTAGCCGACGCTTCAACTTCTTCGTTACGTTTTAACAACGTCGCGTCTTTTTTGTTAAGAATTTCGTCTTTTTGGTTTAAACGCTGTTCAAATTTTTGAAGCTCCGCTTTCTTTTCGCGGGATTCCTTTTCGATTTCGTTTTTAAGTTTAAGTTCCTGTTCCTTAACTTCGATAATTGCGTCTTTCTTTAAAGTTTTGCACTCTTCTTCGGCTTTTTGTCTGATTTCGGCGGCGTAAGTTTCAGCCGATTTAACAGTTTTAGAGCCGAGTTTTTTCAAAAGATAAAAACCGATAAAAAAGCCGACCGCAACGGCCACCACTCCGACGACTATGGGAATGATTACCGCTTGCGCGCTAAGCAACAGGAAGGATACGTTATTAAGCATCAGTATGCCCTCCAAGAATAAATTATTTAAAATAGAGTTAAATTTAACGCCGCGAAAACATCGCGCGAAAACACATTACAATATTTTAACGTATATATTGTATAATAAAGTAAACTAAAAGTCAATATATACGATTGATTTTTTACCCCTAATTAAGGGGGTTTATTATGTTATTGCCTTAATTCGGCTTTTTTATCGCACCGTTTTAAAAGATATACGCGCTAAAAAAGAAAAACGCCCTTTTTTGCGGGGCGTTTTTTCAATAAATTATTCTTTAATTTCAGCCGCTTCCGGCAAATGTTTTTCCGGGGAAGTTCTGCGCTTATATTCAGCGCGAATTTTCTCGTCGATTTCTTTTTTAAGTTCGGGGTTCGCTTTAAGATAGTCGCGCGCCTTTTCTCTGCCTTGCGCGAATTTTTCGCCGTTATAACTGAACCACGCGCCCGATTTCTCGATCACGCCGTACTCTACGCCGATATCGAGCAAGCACCCTTCCTGCGAAACGCCCTGACCGTAAATAATATCGAACTCCGCCGTTTTGAACGGGGGCGCAAGTTTGTTTTTAACCACTTTTGCTCTCGTTTTGTTGCCGATAAGCCCGTCCGCGTCTTTAAGCGCGTCCGCCTTTCTTACGTCGATACGTATGCTTGCATAGAATTTAAGCGCCTTGCCGCCGGGGGTCGTTTCGGGGTTACCGAACATTACGCCGACCTTTTCGCGAAGCTGGTTGATAAATATTACGCAAGTTTTGCTTTTATTGATAACGCCCGTAAGCTTTCTTAACGCCTGAGACATAAGTCTTGCCTGTAAGCCGACGTGAGAGTCTCCCATATCGCCCTCGATTTCAGCCTTAGGGGTAAGAGCCGCAACAGAGTCGATAACGACGATATCGACCGCGCCGCTTCTCACCAAGTTTTCGGTTATGCCGAGCGCTTGTTCGCCCGTATCGGGTTGAGAAACGTATAAATCGTCAAGGTTTACGCCGAGTTTCGCGGCGTATGCG
>CAKQMM010000289.1 GCA_934254755.1 uncultured Clostridia bacterium | reverse complement strand
GTTTCGGCTCCACCTGCTTACTGTTTATTTTGACTTTGGTGCTTGCCATTCCTGTGGGGTTGATAGTCGCTTTCGGGTCGATGACCAAGTTCAAGCCCGTCAGCGTAATAACGAAATGTTTCGTCTGGGTCATAAGGGGTACGCCCCTTATGCTCCAGATTTTCGTTGTCTTTTACGTTCCCTCTCTCGTGTTCGACGTCGGCATCGAGTCAAGACTTATGGCGGTGCTTATCGCTTTCGTGATAAATTACGCGTGCTATTTTTCCGAAATTTATCGCGGCGGCATTGAAAGCGTGCCTAAAGGTCAGTACGAAGCGGGCGAAGTTTTAGGAATGACGAAGTCGCAAATCTTCTTTAAAGTTATCCTTTTGCAAGTAGTTAAAAGAATTATTCCGCCAATGGGCAACGAAATAATAACCTTGGTAAAAGATACGTCGCTTGCGCGCGTCATCGGGGTTATCGAGCTTATCCGCGGCGCGGAAAAAATTCTTGCCAGATACGCGCTCGTGTGGCCGCTTTTCTACGCGGGCTTGTTCTATCTCCTTTTCAACGGGCTTTTAACCTTATTGTTTGGATATTTAGAGAAAAAATTAAGCTATTTTAAGGTGTGATATGGCGTTTTTATCGGTCAAAGATATTTATAAAAGTTTCGGCAAAACCGAGGTTTTAAAGGGCGTTTCGTTTGATCTTAGCGAAGGCGAAGTGCTTTCTATAATAGGCTCTTCCGGAAACGGCAAAACTACCCTTTTAAGGTGCTTGAATTACTTAGAGCGCGCCGATAAAGGCACCGTTTTACTAAACGGCGAAGAGATTTTTAACGGCGACGAAAAAAAGGTTCCCGAAGCCGTTTTGCGCGACCGCAGGCTTCACTTCGGGTTGGTGTTTCAAAGTTTTAACTTATTTCCGCAGTACACCGCGTTTGAAAACGTTAAACTCCCCCTTACTTTAATGGAAAAGGAGCGGGCGAAAAACGGCAAGCCGAGTTTACTAAACGCGGGCGAAACGATTGACGAAAAGGTAAACCTTCTCCTTAAAAAAGTGGGGCTTATAGATAAAGCTAAAAATTACCCGTGCGAACTTTCGGGCGGACAGCAACAGCGCGTCGCAATCGCTCGCGCCATGGCGTTAAAACCCGATATTTTGTGCTTTGACGAACCGACGAGCGCGTTGGACCCCGAACTTACGGGCGAAGTTTTAAAGGTTATAAAAGAACTTAAAGAACTTGAAAAAATAACGATGATAATCGTCACGCACGAAATGGAATTCGCTAAAAACATAAGCGATAAAGTGCTGTTTTTAAGCGGCGGCGCGGTGGAAGAATTCGGCACTCCCGAAGAAATTTTCAATTCGCCGAAAAGCGAAGTAACCAAGCAGTTTTTACAAAATTATCTGAACGCAAAGAGCGTTTAAGGGTGAAAAATGAGTATCGATAAGCTTCAGGTCGAAGAATTTTATAAGGCGATTTTGTCGCTTAAAACGGTTGAAGAGTGCGAAAGTTTTTTCGCCGACCTTTGCACCTATAAAGAAATAGAGCAGATGACGCAACGTATTATCGCCGCAAAACTTCTTTTAAAGGGCGACACGTACGAAAAAGTTATTAAAGAGACCGAAATATCTTCGGCGACTTTATCACGCGTGTCGAAATGCGTAAAATACGGCAGCGGCTACAAAACCGTTTTAAAAGATGAACAAAATTAACTACGACGCGCTTTTTAATGCCGAGCTTTCGGCTACCCGAAAGTCGGGCGCAAATCCTAAACTTTTAATGCATGCGTGTTGCGCTCCGTGTTCGACGGCTTGCATTTTGCGCGTTGCGGAGTTTTTTGATTTAACCCTTTATTTTTATAACCCCAACATTACCGACGGCGTAGAGTATTATAAGCGGTATAACGAACTTAAAAAC
>CAKQMM010000288.1 GCA_934254755.1 uncultured Clostridia bacterium | reverse complement strand
ACATTCTCTGCAACCGCACCATGGCGCTTTGACGAAGTTTGTACCCTCGACCGCCGCCAGAATTTCATCGACCGATTTAGCGGTTTTAACCTTCGAGTCGCGAATTTTGCGGGACTTGTTAAGCATATTCGACTGAATATCGTCAAGAAGCGTTTCAACCGCTTTTATATCCCCTAAATCGAGTACGCCTTTTTCGAGCGTATCGCGGCGCATGTAAGTCATTTTGCCGTTTTCGATATCGCGCGGACCTATCTCCAAGCGGACGGGGACGCCTTTCATCTCCCATTCGTTGAACTTCCAGCCGGGGCTTGCTTCCCTGTCGTCCACTTTAACGCGAACGCCCGCATCTGAAAGCGCGGTATCAATCTCTTTAACCTTTTCCATAACGCCGCCCTTATGCGCCGCAACGGGAATGATAACCACTTCTATCGGGGCGACCTTCGGCGGAAGAACGAGTCCCCTTTCGTCGCCGTGCGCCATTATAATCGCGCCGATCATACGGGTGGACGTCCCCCACGAGGTAGTGTAGCCGTACTTTTGCGTACCGTCTTTATCCAAAAACTTAATGTTAAAGGCTTTTGCGAAATTTTGCCCTAAGTAGTGGGAAGTGCCCGCCTGCAAACTTTTGCCGTCAAGCATCATCGCTTCCATGCCGAACGTTGCAACCGCGCCCGCAAATTTTTCCTTTTCCGTCTTTCTTCCGACGAAAACGGGTATAGCGAGCACGTTTTCGGCAAATTCGCGATATACCTCTAACATTCTGAGAGTTTCTTCCATCGCTTCTTCTTCCGTCGCGTGCACGGTGTGGCCTTCCTGCCACAAAAACTCGCTCGTTCTTAAAAAGGGGCGGGTGGTCTTTTCCCAACGCATAACGTTGCACCACTGGTTCATTATGACGGGCAAATCTCTATACGACTGTATCCACTTAGAGTACATCGTGCCGATAATGGTTTCGCTCGTGGGGCGAATGGCAAGCGGCTCTTCGAGTTTCGCGCCGCCCGCGTGGGTGACGACGGCTATTTCGGGCGCAAAGCCTTCGACGTGCTCCGCTTCCTTCGTAAAATAGCTCATAGGTATCAAAAGGGGGAAGTAAGCGTTCTGCGCCCCCGCTTTTTTAAACCTTGCGTCCATTTCTTTTTGTATGTTTTCCCATATAGCGTAACCGTACGGGCGAATAACCATGGTGCCTTTAACGGGACCATAGTCGACGAGTTCGGTTTTCAAAACCACGTCCGTAAACCATTTGGGAAAGTCTTCGTTAATGTCGGCTATCGCAGACACGAATTGTTTTTCGTTTGCCATAAAAATATAACCACCTTTAAGCGCGGGTAAACTTATCTTTTTGTTTTGCGGATAATTTTACGCATACCGCGCCATATTACTTTGCATACTATTATACTTGTATATCGTTAAATTGTAAAGCGTTTTAAATTTCAGTTAAGCGGGTTTTATTACAATTTCACCCCGCGTTTTTCAAATTTTAACCCTTTTCATTTTGAGCGATTTTCGTATTTATGGGTCAATTTGCTTTATTTTAGCGAAAAAATATTGTATACTCTTTGTACCGATATGTTAGCTCGAAGCGCGCTTTACGCTCGCTGCGGGTTTATAAGGAGATAATATGGATCAATCCGCTCTTACCGTAAACACTATGCGTATGCTTTCGGTAGACGCTATCGAAAAAGCGAATTCGGGTCACCCCGGCATTACGCTCGGCGCGGCTCCCATGGCTTACGCTCTTTGGCAGTATCATTTAAAATTCAACCCGAAGGACGCCGCGTTTTTCGACCGCGACAGATTTATTTTATCCGCGGGGCACGGCTCTATGCTCAACTACGCGCTCCTGCATATTTTCGGCTATGCCGTTTCCATGGAAGACATTAAAAACTTCCGTCAGCTCGGTTCGAAAACGCCGGGGCATCCGGAAT
>CAKQMM010000287.1 GCA_934254755.1 uncultured Clostridia bacterium | reverse complement strand
GCGCATAGCGTGTTAAAATATCGCTGCAACGTCACGGGCAGGATATCGGCGGCGCGTTGTTTTTCAAAAAACGGCTTAACGTGCTTTAAATAAGCCCCGTTGAACGTTCTGAAATATGCTTCCGAAATAAACGGCTTTTTAACGTTGTTCAGGTAATATTCCGCAAGTCCGTTAAAATCGGATATCGGGGCGGGGGTTATAGTGAGTATCGAAGCAAGGTAGTCCCTTGCTTTTTTTATTGCGACCGTTTTATGTTTGTTCACGAACGTTTTGCGCACGTTCCGAACGGCTACGGTCGCCGAATAGTAACCGTCTTTGCGACGGTAGATGTAAATGTTTTTTATTTTTGGCATAAATTCTTCCTTTACTGCCAAAAAAGTATCGCCTTTTAACGTTTCTTTCGTTGGGGTAAAATCTTCGCCGCCGTTGTCGGCGGGCTCGTATTTTTCTTTTAGGGCGGTTAACGCCCCGGTTATAAGCGCGACGGCTTTTTGCACTGCTTCTAAATCGCGAATAATATCTTGCAAAGTCATTTTAATTCCCCCTTGCAATCATTTTAGCGAATTTTTCGCCGCTCCGCTTATTAGCGGTTTTAAAAATCTACGCGTAGATTTTTACAAAATAAATACTTAAATCAGAGCGTGGCAATAGCCTATAACTTTATACTTCGATATATCGTCTAAAAGCCGGAAGTCTTTTAAAAGTTGCGTTTCTTCCTGCGTAAGCGCGGGCGCGTTGCTCGCGTTCCCGGCTACCACTCCGAAGTCGTCTTCGCGTCCTAACAAGTAGTCGGTCGTGCAGCCGAAGAAGTCGGCAAGTTTAACAAGTTGGTCTGCCGAAGGAATTGAACCACGCACGAAATAACTTGATATAACGCTGTGAGCAAGCCCCGTTCCACGGGCAAGAACTATTTGTTTGCCGTCGCATTTTTCGTCAATCAACTTTTTTAATCGTTCTTTGAATAGCATAACACCCCCATTTTAAAATTATTTAAAAATTGAGCCAAGAAGGCACATTGTATTTTGTTTTGTATCATCGGATAATTTACGGTAGAAGAAAATCAATTCTTCTTCATCTTTCGTTAAAACGGTTGTTTGTCTAATTACTCCGCCGAAGTTGTCTTCGCGTCCCAAAAGATAATCGGTTGTGCAGCCGAAGAAGTCGGCAAGTTTAATTAAATATTCTGCCGACGGTAAAGACTGCCGAATAAAATAATTTGAAATTACGCTTTGCGGTATTCCCGTATGCTTCGTTATCTCAATTTGCCGACCGTTGCACTTTTCGTTGATTAAATCTTTTAATTGCTTTTGAAACGTGGTGAAGATTTTCTTTTTTTGTGTTATATTGCAATCGTCTTCGAGACCTAACAAGTAGTCGGTTGTGCAACCGAAGAATTCGGCAAGGTTTTTAACAAACGTTGCCGACGGTTCGTTTTCACCGTTTTCCCAACGCCCTATATTGCGTTGGCTTGTGTTTATTTTTTTAGCAAGTTCTTCTTGCGATAGTTGCAGTCCTTTGCGTAATTCTTTCAGTCTATTCATAATCTTAAAAAATTCACTTAGAAACTTCTTTTAGTAAAGCAAGTGCTTTTTGCTGGACTTCCGTGTTTAATTTTCGATAAGCAGAAATCAACTCTTTTTCAGTTTTCGTTAAAATATTTGCTTTTGTAGTCTGGATAATTCCGAAGTCATCTTCGCGACCTATTAAGTAATCTGCGGAACACTCGAAAAAATCAGCAAGTTTGGATATACAAGAAATTGACGGTTCAATTTCGCCGCGTTCGTATTTGCTGATGACGGTTTGATTGCAACTTAAATATTCAGCCAGTTGTTTTTGAGTTAAATTGTTTAATAGTCTTAATTCTTTCAATTTAAGCATAAGCACTAAAAATATTACGTTTGCATAGCCGCTCACTTTAGGTTTTGAAGTACTTCTTTA
>CAKQMM010000286.1 GCA_934254755.1 uncultured Clostridia bacterium | reverse complement strand
ACCGCCGCATAGTTTACGACGCTTGCGACCGACGCAATTATCTGGCACTTGCATAAAACCGTCAACGCTTCGTAAAAATCGTAGCCGCGCTTTTTGTAAAAGTAAACTCTCAGCGGATAGTGCCCGCTTTTAAGCGGCGTTATAGAAGAGCCTAATTTGCCGAAAACTTCGTCGCTTACCGCGTCGGAGAGACCGAACCCCTTTAAGTCGCGTTTAACGGTTAAAAAATTTGAGAGCGATAACAAAAACAGCGACAACGCGTTCACCAAAAAAACGATAGCAAGCGAAAAAGCGGAAGTATTTTTAATACTGTCCGCATTGAACACGTCTTTTTTAATTAAATACCAGACGGTGAAGCCCGTAACCGCTAAAACGATTACAAGGTCGGCAATCCGCCTTTTAACGCTTTCTTTCAACTTACCAAAGCTCAACTTTGTTTAAATATTTGCTGTCTTTATAATCGATTTTGCCTTTGACGAGTTTCTTTAAGTCTTTAAGATAATACTTTGTTTTTTCGCGGCGGAAAAACGTTTTTAACCCCGCGGCTTTAGCAGCCTCTTTCGTTTCCTTTATAAGCGCAAGGTTTTCTTTTAAAGTATTTTCTTGCCAGAAGCATAGTAAAAGGGTGAACTTATAAAACAGCGTTAAAGCGTTTACCCTGTCGTAAACCTTTTTATCTTTGGCGGCGCAAAGCGCGTCGGCTAAAATCTGCTTCGCTTCCAAAAGTTCCGCTTTCGTGTAATAACGCTTTTTTATGGCGGCGCGGTTGCTTATTCCGCCGTTATACCCGCGTGACTCCATAACCTTATAGTAGCCTTCGAACCATTTAAGGTAGGCTTTTATATGCGGCGCGGCGGTCTTATAATAAGCGGTAATAAACTCGGCGCAAAGTTCGCCGTAATCGTCTTTAGCGTTAAGGTGGAGGCGCGACCGCGCGAAGTTATCCATAAACATAAACGGAGAACCCGCCGTAAATGGCTGCGCCTGATTGAATATATCCATAACGCCGTAATCGTAGTAAAAATCGTTGTTTTTTTGCGCGGTTATGGTGGTGGGGAAAAGGAAAGTCTGCGTGCCGAAGTCCTGTCGATAGTCCCACACCGCAAAGTGTTTAGCGACAGCTTTCCACCCGTCGAAGCATTTTTTAGCGGCAAGGTTATGCTCGCCGTCGTTTATGGGGTAAAGATAATTCGCGCTTATCGGCGCAATCTGAATAATAACGTTGTCTTCGGCTATAACGCTCTCGTCAATCGGCAAATATTTATCGTCGGTTTTTATAACCGGCGGCTCGAAAATCGAAAGATAGGCAAACGCGACGAGGTATATAACGCGCTCGGGCGCGTTTTGTTGCCGCCACTTTTCAACGTCTTTCGCAACCTTGTTCACAAAGCGCATCGCAAGCCCGCTTTTTTTGTATTTTGCGGCTTCTTCGCGGCACGCGGGGCAGTCGCAAAAATATTCGTTATCGCTCATACCGAGCATGAAAAACGACTTGCCGCTTTCGGGAATAACGTAATTATTTATAAGGTTGCTTAAAAAGGTTTTGTACATTCCGCCGTCCGCGTCGTCGTACAGCCCTTTAGAGTAGCATATTTGCGGGTTGCTGCGCGGCGGGTTCGCTCCGTTTTTAACGCTTTCGGGGAGATAGAACCAGTCGGGATGCAACGGCATATACTTTTTATAGTCTAAAATTTCGAGAGCGTAACTTTGGTCGGAAAGTTTTGACCACGGCGTGCCGACGCCGTGCTTCTTTTCGCGCATAGAGTATTCGCCGTTTATTCTGAGCCGAAACCCGTAGTCTATATTAAAATGACTGTCGTAACTATACGCGTTGCGCCCGAAAAACGACGGAACGAATTTGATATCGAAGTTTTTATTGTAAGCGCAGTAATTTATCTTCGCTTCGTCGGGGGCATAATAAACATACCCCGCGATATATTCCATAAACCCGTACGCGCCGAA
>CAKQMM010000285.1 GCA_934254755.1 uncultured Clostridia bacterium | reverse complement strand
GGAAGAATAGCGGGAAGAAAAAAACGGAAGTTTAGGGTTTTTCTTTTTTTTCCAAATTTTTGGTTCCCTAACCGGCGTAGCCGGAAGCGACCTTGAGACGTTGGCTGGTGCGGCAGCACCTGCCAATGGCGAATGGGAGCTTTTAGGAACCAACAGAATCATTAAAGATACTATTGGAACTTTTTTGCTTCTCTATCTTCCCAATCACGATAAAGCGAAGATTCTTTTCCCGGCCGTTTTGGATGGTGTAGCCGCATTTTTGGAGACGGTCAAACAGTTTTTCGTAGGGAATGGGTTTGCCCTTGGCACTTGGCAGCCGAATCCCAAGGCGGCCCCTTAAAATCTCCTTATCCTTCGTGAAAAGTCTAACATCCAGAAAAGCTTCTGGAACCCAAATTTCTCCTTCTTCCGGGTCATACAGATAAAGCGTTTCAAGGTCTCCACGGTAGCGGCCTCTTGCCTGCGTTATGCTGGTTTCTTTGGAGGTATGGAGGATGAAAAAGGAAAGGCTGCCGTAAAGGTTAATGGCGGTTTCACAACTGGCGTTGAAAAGAAACAGGTCATATTGCGGCGGCACTTCTTCGTGTTCCAGAATATAGGCGCGGGCGGCAAGCTGTTCTTCCGTCATAGGGTGGGCTTCGTTGGCGGTGCTCCAAACGCAAATGGGTTTGCGGCCCGCTTGCCGGGCAAGGGCTTCTATTTCCTTCATTTGCTCTATGCGGGCAACATAGACGGCCCCTTTTTGGTTGGGAGGAAGCCTTTCCAAAACCTGACGGATGCCGGAATAGCGGATGATGGTTTTGTTCTCATATTGCCGCAAGGAAGCCGTATCAATAGAAATGGAATTTTGCGGACAGGACAGGCGAGAAAGCGGTTCCGGCGTGGCGGTCATACCAACGATAAGGGTTTTGCCGCCCCATACCGCGTTGATGATGGCATTGCGGGCAATCTCTGCATAATTGGGCTGGGTTTTATCCTTATGGAACGTGGGAAAAATGACAAGGTTATGGATTTCGTCGCAGAGAATGACCTCAAAGAACGCGGCAAAATCAGGATTGTGCTTTGCCCAAACGCCGAATTGGGCGTAGGTGGTAATGACCACCTTGTCCGGCTCCAATTCATCCGCGCAAAAATAGCGGTTGGCAATGCTTTCTTCGTAGAAGTGATAGGGCATAGTCAGGGCCGGGTTCCGGGCAAGGCGTTCGTTGCCGTTTTTAGTATCTATCAAATAAAGGGCTTTCCGCGGGCAGGAGGCCAGCGGGGCAATTTTGTTGATGGAGGCGGTGGTCTTGCCGCAGCCGCAGGGAGCGGTGATAAGGTTCAAAGTGCCGCAGCGAAAACAGGACGTGTCCAGCACGTCCGAGAGGAATTTTCCATTTTTCATAAAAGATAAAATATCTCCTTTTCTGTTTTTTATAAAAAGACATATTGAAACGTTTCTTTTTATGAATTGATTATACGCAAAATTTTCTGTTCTGTCAAAAAGAAAAAGCGTGGATTTTTTCACACGCTTTTTTCTATCACAATCTGCTCATACATTTCTGTCAGGAGGGAAAAGTCCCCTTGAAAAGCCAGTATGTCTGCCGTCATCATTTCCTCCGAATGGACGGCATCATAAGCAAGGTCAAACCCGCAACGCCGGGCAAGCAAAGTCAAAAACAGGCGAATGGTGCGCCCGTTGCCCTCCCGGAAGTGGTGAAGGGCGTTCAGGTCGGCGGCAAAAATCACCAGACGGGCAATGAACTTTTCCCGGCTCATTCCTTCGCAAAAGTCTTTTTGGAGAGTTGCGAAGATGCGGCGCTGCTCGTCCTCCAAAAATGCAACGTAGCAAAAGGCACTGCCGCCCTTGGCAATATCCACCGTGCGAGTGTTTCCTGCAAAGGGATAAATATCGGAAAACAGCTTTTGATGAAGGAGTTTTAAATAGGTGTAGTCCATCTTTCCGACTGGTGGATTTTGTAAGACCTCGTTGGTGCGGACGG
>CAKQMM010000284.1 GCA_934254755.1 uncultured Clostridia bacterium | reverse complement strand
CCGCACGCGATTTTTGCGCAAGCATACAAATTTTGTCGCCTATGCCGCGCTGGTCCTGCTTCATTAGGTCTGCAAACGCCGCGTATTCAATTTTAACAAGGCAATCGTCATTACCTAATATGGGGTTAGGAACGTCCCCCCACCTTAAAGATTTATCTTCGTTTACTAATATCGCTTTCATTTTTCTCCTTTAAACGTTTTATTTATCGCTATCCGACAAACATTTCAAGCTAAATTCAGACGTATTTACTTAAATCGAGCGCATAAGCATTTCGTGCATTTTCAACTCGTAGTCGTAAGTGTATTCCGTTTCTTTTTCGCCGTTAACCTTGCGAACGAAATCTTTCATCATCTCGTCATACCTGCCGAAAATCGGATAACTTATAATTTCACTTCTGCCGCCGAACCCCCTGACGTTTACGTAGTCGTTGTAAGTAATTTTACATTTTACGTCTTGCGGGCAAACAATACCCGCCACATCAAGCGGATTTTCAAGCGGACAAATTTCAACCGTACCTTTCGTACCCGCAACGATTAACTGTCGACGGGCGTCCCCGCTCACTTCCGCCGCAGAAGTTTTGACGAAAGATAAGCCGCGTTTATATTCGTATACGACAAAACCCGTGTCAATACAGTCACAACCTTCGTTACCGGTGGAAAAATTCATCGGTATTATTTTTTTAGGTTCTCCCATTATTCTAAACACCAAGTCGGTTAAATGACACCCTAAATAAAACATCATCCCCGACGGCAATCCGCCGAGAAAATCCAACGCTCCTTTAGTATATTTTGCGCTCATCTGGGCTTCGACGTAATTTATCTCGCCGAGCATACCCGATTGAGCAAGAGAAATAGCCTTTTTAACGGCGGGATTATACCTATACATATAACCCATATGAAAAACCGTACCGTTTTTTTGCGCGGATTTAACGGCCTTACTAAAATTCGCAGTCGCTCCGCCCGGTTTTTCAAGGTGAATATCGAACCCCGCTTCCGCAAATTTCAGCGCGGCTAAATCTTGTTTAAGTTCGTCTGTTTCGATAACGACGGCATCTATAGTTTTATCGGATAAAACTTCTTCTTCGCTTAAAAAGCGCAAGTCTTTAAAACATTCAACGCTTAAAGCGCGCTTTTTTTGCCGTTCGTCAGGCTCGCATACGCCGACTATTTCAAATAAATCCGGCATTTTACGCATCGTACTCATGACGTGTTCGGCATGCGTAAAGCCCCACGTTCCGTATTGAACAATTCTGATTTTTTTATAAATATTATTCATGTTTTCCTTTAAAAACTACGTCGTATTTGCGTTTAAATAAAATAAATTTTTGTTAATTATTAAAATTTAAAACGTTATTTTATTAAACGATTAACTATACGTCAACGCGTTTAACGTGTTCGCGTTATATAATTAAAGTTTATCCCAGTCAAACACCACTCCGACGGGTAAAGTATTTTCACATAGCCGTTTATACACGGAATGAGCGTCGATAGGGGAATGCGTTTCACTTATAATGCCCTCAAAATTCAAAACGCCTTTTTTAATATAGTTTAACGTAACGCGGCAATCGTCCATTTCCGTCCAAAACCCGGGGAAAGATTCGAGCGCAGGTCTTGCTCCGCTATGCGCGCCTATAATTTCGATGCCGGGACGGTGAACGTCGTTATAAAAATCTATTTCGGTAAGCTTTCTCGTGCAGCCGAGTAATACGACTTTACCGAATTTTTTAGTGCATTTTAAACAATCCGTCATTGCAGCGGCGTTCCCGGTAACTTCTATTACGGAATCAACGCCCTTACCTCCTGTTACGGCTTTAACTTTTTCGATATAATCTTTATCTGACGGATTAAACGCATAGTCTGCGCCGAGATTTAACGCAAGCTCTCGCCGAGCGGGATTTAAGTCTGAAACTATTACGTTTAACGCACCGCAAAGCTTTAAATATTGTGTCGAAAATAAACCGAGCAGCCCCAGCCCGCAAACC
>CAKQMM010000283.1 GCA_934254755.1 uncultured Clostridia bacterium | reverse complement strand
CGCATACGGTCGTCCCGTATGATCCGGAAAAAATCCGCGGCGCGGCGATTACGCTTGTCGGGCACGAAGACGAGTTTGACGACGATATGAACGCGCTGTTTATCGGCAGCGTGGTTTTGTGCTTAGCCCGCGCGAAAGAGCAGGCCGCAGAATACGGGCACTCGCTTTTAAGAGAGGAAACGTATTTACTATGCCACGGGCTTTTGCATCTTATGGGTTACGACCATATAAGGGATGAAGACAAAGCCGAAATGCGCAAACTTGAAGACGAAATTATGAGCGAAATAGGAGTTACGAGAGAATGAAGTGCGGAATAGCCGCTGTCGTCGGCAGGTCTAACGCCGGCAAATCTACTTTAATAAACGTTTTGGTGGGCGAAAAAGTCGCCATAACTTCCCCTAAGCCTCAGACCACGCGCGACAGGATAGCGGCGGTCAAAAACGGCGACGGCTATCAGATTGTTTTTGAAGATACGCCGGGGTTTTATAAGGCGGCGGGCGAACTTAACAGGCAAATGCAACGCACCGCCAAAAAGACGGTGGACGGGGTTGACGTCGCGCTGTTTTTAATCGACGCGCACGCCGGCTTAAAGGAAGAAGACCTTAAACTTTTAAGGAACGTTTGCACATTCGGCACGCCCGTTATAGCGGTTATAACCAAACTCGATATAACCGTTAAGGAAAAAGTGCCCGAATATCTATGCGAGTTAAGCAAAATCGACGGGGTGACGGAAATCGTGCCCATATCGTCGAGAAAGGGCAGAAATTTAGACGAACTTATAAAAACAGTTTTAAAGTATTTACCCGAACGCGAGCCTATCTACGGGGACGACGTTATATCCGTCAAGTCCGAAAAGTTTATGATATCCGAAATTATGCGCGAAAAAATTCTTTTGACTTTCGAGCATGAAATTCCCCACGGGGTTGCGGTTAAAGTGAACGAGTTCAAAAAGGAAAAGAACGGCGTTTACGATATAAACTTAGATATAATTTGCGAAAAACAAAACCACAAATCTATTTTAATCGGCAAGCAAGGCGCGGCTATCAAAAAGGCGAGCACCATGGCGCGGGAAGAAATGGAAAAGTTTTTGGGCGCGAAGGTGTTTTTAACTACTTACGTTTTGGTTAAAGAAAATTGGCGCGACAGAGAAAATCTGCTTAAAGAGTACGGTTATTCCGACGCGGACGGGCTGAAATGAGAGCGCGCCGAAAAAAGAATTTAGAGCAGCGTTTTAAGCTTGCGGGCGACGTTATCCTTGCACGGGTGAGTTCTGCGGTTATGGCAAAACCCGAAAGCGAGCGCGAAATGTTCATAGACACAGCTAAGGCGTTCGACAGCGATTTGCCGTTGGAGCTCGAAATAGGTTGCGGCAAGGGCGCGTTCATCGCGGCGCTCGCTAAAAACAACCCCGACAAAAATTACGTGGGCGTTGAGCTTAACGCGAACGTTTTGATATCGGCGGCGGAACTTGTTAAAAGGGAACGTATTAAAAACGTTAAGTTTATAAACGGTTCGGCGTCGCTTTTACCGTATCTGTTAAAAGTAAATTCGGTCGGAAACATCTATCTTAATTTTTCTTGTCCGTACCCTAAAAAAACTTACGCTAACCATAGGCTTACATACCCCGCGTTTTTAGAGATTTATAAAAAACTTCTTATAAAGGGCGGCAAAATTTATCAAAAAACCGATAACGTCGATTTTTTTGAATACTCGCTTGAATCGTTTGAAAAAAGCGGATATAATATCGAATGTAAAACGTTCGATTTGTATGCTAGCGATAGTTTAGCTGATAACGTAAAGACCGAATATGAAGAAAAATTCACCGCTATGGGTAAAAAAATCTGTAAACTCATAGCGAGCGTGAAGGAGTAAATTATGAAGTGTTTCGATATAGATTTATACGATTATTTCGACTTGAAAAAACCCGAAGGGGCGGGTGGTAAATTAAGCGTTTGTTTGCACGCGTTAAGCGGAGAAATAAACGAGAAAAGAAAGTCCCCCGCAATGCTCGTTATTCC
>CAKQMM010000282.1 GCA_934254755.1 uncultured Clostridia bacterium | reverse complement strand
CAATATGAAGGAAATTTAAGTTTTTCGGCTTTTGATTTCCCTGTACGATCACTTACGCCTCCATCACAAGAACATAACAAATTAGTATATTCTAATTGCAAATGAACATATTTCTTCAATCCACGAGGATATAAATGTTCTAGCTTTATTTGCTTCGTCTTTTTGATTATGCATTACTGCATTTCTAAAATGTTTTATTGCATCTTCTACTTCCTTAGGTCGTTTAGGAACTTCCATAATTTCTTCTAGTATTTGAACAACATCTCTATTAAAAGAATCTACTGTCAGCGAATATATTTCGCCATCTTTTAATATTCGGATATTTTCTTTATTAATTTTATTAAGAGTAAGAGGTGAATGAGTTGTTAAAAGTACTTGTCCACGAATATTAATTTCTGAAATTAGTTTAATAACAGAAGATTGAGTAAGACCGCATTCTTTCGCTCTTTTTATCGTTTTCAACACCGTTGTACGAGAACATTCGCAAATCCTTACGACTTGCGTTGTGGTGTTTCCTTTATAATGATACTCTAAAATAGCTCTGTAATTGGTCATTTTACCCGTTTTTACCCTTTTTACTATGACTTTTCTTATTATTCATTATTTCAAAACTTCTTGCCCTTGTAAAGTGTTCAACTTCGGTGGAATAAAACTTTTTTCAGCGATTTTTCGGCTTATTTTTTGCCGTAAAAAGATAAAAACAGAGCCTGCATCTAAAAGATACAGGCTCAAAACCACGATATATGGTGTTTTTATTTAGTTTTAGCCCAAGATTTAGGACCTCGGATTTCGAATATTTGCTTGCGCGGCGGCGATACGCGCAATAGGTACGCGGTAGGGCGAGCAGGAAACGTAATCGAGCCCGATGCTGTGGCAGAACTCTATCGAAGACGGGTCTCCGCCGTGTTCGCCGCAAATGCCGACGTGGAGGTTTTTATTCGCTCCCCTGCCTAAGTTTACGGCAAGCTCCATAAGTTTGCCGACGCCTTTCACGTCTAAGCGCGAGAACGGGTCGAATTCGTAAATTTTGTTTTCGTAGTACGAGCCTAAGAATTTGCCCGCGTCGTCACGGCTGAAGCCGAAAGTCATCTGCGTTAAATCGTTCGTGCCGAAGCAGAAGAAGTCTGCGTCTTTAGCGATTTCGTCAGCGGTAAGCGCGGCGCGCGGAATTTCGATCATGGTGCCGACTTCGTATTTAAGCGCGACGCCCGATTCTTTAATTATAGCGTCCGCCGTTTCAACGACGGTCTTTTTGCAGAATTGAAGTTCCTTATCGTCGCCGACGAGCGGAATCATAATTTCGGGTTCGACTTTCCAATCGGGGTGGCGTTTCTGAACGTTTATGGCGGCTTTTATAACCGCTTTGGTCTGCATAACCGCAATTTCGGGATAGGTAACGGTTAAACGGCATCCACGGTGACCCATCATCGGGTTAAATTCGTGAAGAGAAGCACAAATTTGCCTTATTTCGCCCACCGTTTTGCCCTGCGATTCGGCAAGAAGTTCAAGGTCCTGTTCGCTAGTCGGAACGAATTCGTGAAGCGGCGGATCCAAAAACCTTATGGTTACGGGCTGACCTTTCAAAGCTTCCATAAGCCCTTCGAAGTCTGCTTGCTGCATGGGTTCGATATCGTTAAGAGCCTTAACGCGCTCTTCAACCGTTTCAGAACAAATCATTTCGCGGAATTTTTCGATTCTGCCGCACCCGAAGAACATGTGCTCGGTTCTGCAAAGCCCGATGCCCTGCGCGCCCAAGTCGGCGGCGCGTTTAGCGTCGTCGGGCGTGTCTGCGTTAGTTCTAACTCCCAAAGCCTTATATTTATCGGCAAGGCGCATAATTCTGCCGAAATAGCCCGAATTCGGGTCGGCGGGAACGGTTTTGATAACGCAATCGTAAATATTGCCCGTTGAGCCGTCGAGCGAAAGTTTATCTCCCTCGCGGAAAATTTTACCGCCGAGTTCGAAGTATTTTTCGTCTTCGTGCATTTTGATGTCGCCGCACCCGGAAACGCAGCAAGTGCCCAT
>CAKQMM010000281.1 GCA_934254755.1 uncultured Clostridia bacterium | reverse complement strand
GGATAGATAAGGGCGTATATATTTTACGTAACTTGTGAATAATAGTCGCAAATTCCGTCGGCTATTACTTTTGCCGCCTCGTACACCCGCGAAAGTCTTACCGCAGCGAGCGAACCCGTGCCTGATCGCGCCGCCACTACCGCTATTACGCTGGCGTCGCCGACAGAGAGTAAGTTTTTATCCACTCCCGCGCCGGGCTTAAGCGGCTTATCGCTCATTTTAACCGTGCCTATTTCTTCTTCGCTGCCGACGGCGGCGTCTATCGCGAGAATTTTCACGTCGGGATGAACGGCTTTCAAAAATTTGACTAGCGGCTCTACTTCCATAGCCGTAACGGGGTGCGAAAAAGTGCCGTAAACAAAGGTTCTGCCTTTAAGTTTATCCTCGCAAAAACTGCCCACCAAAGGTCCTAAACTGTCGCCTATAACGGCGTCGGTGCCTATGCAGGCGATAACGGGCGGCTTTTCGCCGAAGGTTTCGCGCAAAAAAACGGTTATTCCGCGCTTTGCGTGCGCGTTGTCTACGCTGTAACTCGTGTTTTTCATAATATATTATTATTTCCTGCAAATTATTTTGTAAACTTGCTTGCAAAATTTTTTAATATGTGATAGAATATAGTCAAAGTTATAATTGAAACTTAAAATATAATTCGTAAAAAAACGGTTGTATATTATTGTTACACGATAATTTTGCTCGGATTTATTGCAAAGTTTTTTAGTCGCGGTACAATACAACGGATTTTTAACGAGTTATCGGAGGTTAGTGAAATGATTATTGATATCGTATGCGGCGTAGTGTTGCTCGCCTTTGCGCTTATCGGCGTTTTTAAGGGGTTTGCGCGCCAGATATTTAAATTTTTGAGTTTCTTTGCCGCGATTATCGGCGGATTCTTTCTCGTAAAGCCCGTTTACGATTTGCTTTACGGTAACCTTGCTTTCTTCAGAGATTGGGTTAACGCTTTTGCGGACGTAATAAATAAGGCGGCGTTCATTAAGAACATACTCGGCAGTTATGCCGAAAGCGTGGGTAAAACCGCGGGTCTTTTGTTATCGGAATACGTTTTCAAACTCGTCGTGTTTATACTTATTTCGATAGTAGTCGGTCTCTTGTTTAATCTTCTCAAAAAAATCGTGTTTCCCATTGCGGATATGCCCGTTATCAACGTGTTCGACCGCGTTTTAGGTCTTATATACGCCGTTGCATGGGCGGTTATCATTCTCGTAGGTCTTTTACTTCTAACCGAGCGAGTTCTCGCGCCTAATATCGCCGCGGTAAAGACTTTCTTCGACGATCAGATGGCTAACGGTCTTGTAGTAGGCAAGTATTTAATGGAATACGTAAACAAAATAGGCGATTACCTTTGGGAACTTATCAACTTTATCATAGGTAAGGTTGCCGCTTAAATAAACGAAGTTTACGCGTCGGAAGAAATTCCGACGCTTTTTTTATATCGCGTGCGCAAGTATCGTAAATAATAGAGTGAGAGTTGGGCATTATATAAGTGAAAAGCAATTAAAATTAGCAAAAATCGCGTCAGCGCGCTTTTTTTAATTGTGTTTTAAAAAAATTTGTGATAATATATTATACGAAACTTTATATACTTTATATAATGATATACTGTTTAGGTTTGTCCGCAGTATAAGCGGCAAAATTTTTCGCGACGGGCAAACGGGAGGCTTAATGAAAAAATCAACCAAGACCATAGTAGCGGTAGTTACCGTAGCAATAGCCGTACTCGGACTGCTTGCTTTGGCGGGCGTGTTCATGAACAGGGCTAACACGCTTACCACTACCGAATTTTTTGCAAAAGCGGGTATAGTCTACGAGGATAACGACATTAAATTCGACACCGCTAACAAAGATAATCTCGAAATAAAGACCGTTCGTTTTGAAACTTACGCTTTAAAGGGGTACGATAAAAACGGCAGACTTAAATATAAGGCGAGTTTATTTCCCGCCGACGCGTTTATGCGCGAAGTTGACGTGCTTAAAATCAACGGCGTTACCATAGACTGCGCCGATCCCAACTCGGGAT
>CAKQMM010000280.1 GCA_934254755.1 uncultured Clostridia bacterium | reverse complement strand
GGAGAGAGAAGTTCCGTTACTTTGGGACGTAGGTGACAGTTAAAAAAAATGTTGTAGCGAATTTGATTTTTTTGGGTCACGAATGATTGAAAAGCACAAAAGACGGTGATTAAATGGCGGTATGGAAAACGTGCCCGCATCGCAAAACAGTGTTTAAAGCGATATGGGTGCTTTTCTTCGCCAAAGGAGCAAGATGCAGATGAATTACTATGAAAAGACTTGTTTAACTTGCTACCCGACTATCGACGCGGTAGTAATGCAGATTGAAAACGTTATAAAAAAGGACGCTAAAAATTCTTTCTTTAATCAGGGGGCGGAAAAAATTGCCGAAAAGATAATTATGCTCAGCGAGGCGCGGCTTGACCTTATGGATCTTAAAGATTACGTTAAATCGGCTTACGAAAAACTTGACGCAATCGACAAAGAACTTATCGGTTACAAATATTTCGGGGTTTATCCGAAGTGCAAAAATTTCGACCACACTTCCCGCAACTATTTTCGCAGGCAGGTTCGCGCGCTTAACGCGTTTTCAAAAAAATTAAAAAACACGGGGCTTGACGAATCGGCGTTTATGGCAAGATACATAAAAATTGCGTTTATTAACGAAACTTACAAGCGCATTTTAAAAGAAGAAGGCAAAAAACACGTAAGATAACCGCGTAGGCATAAATTTAGCGGACAAGGCGCGCACGGCGCGGGAATACGTCGAAAACTAATCGTCTTTAAACTCGTCGCGTTCGGAAACTTTATTGCGGGTGGGTTTAAAAAGAACGTAAACGATAGAAATCGAAATAACCGATATCCCCAC
Source organism: uncultured Clostridia bacterium (assembly GCA_934254755.1). GTDB lineage: Bacteria > Bacillota > Clostridia > Christensenellales > Borkfalkiaceae > HGM11412. Next base: position 1,240 of record CAKQMM010000280.1, on the reverse strand, counting down.
GATTATTATTATCTGAACGCTTTCGCCGAGTTTAAAGTTTGCCGTATTATCGCTATCCGTTTTATCGGGAACCTCGGCGGACGGCTCAACGTCCGGCGTTACGCCGAAAACGGTCGTTACTTGTTCGTTTTCGGGCACGGTAAACTTATTGAAAGCGGCGGCGTCGATATAACCGAGTTTTTGCTCGGCGTAAACGTAGCATAAATGGTCGCCCGCGTATCCGTAAAAATAAACGGTTGCGCCTTTTACAAGGTTAAAACAAGCGCGGCTTAAATCTATCGACGAAAACAAAACTTCGGTGTAGTTTACGTCAAGCTTTAAAACGGTGTAGGGCGTGACGGGCGATTCGTTCACTTTCGTTAAATCGCTTGCCGACATATATCCGTAAATAACGGGATAATTTTCGTTTTCATATCCGTATGAAACCCTCACGTAACTTCCGAGGTCTTGCACGACGGACACGAAATATCCGTTTTTAACGGCAAAAATTTTGTTTTTAAGCGCGGGGTCTTCGTAAATATAAGCGTCGCCCGATAAAACGCGAAGATATCGCGTTTCCTCGGCGGATGCTTTTTTTTCGGGAATAAGGGCGGCCGCCGCGACGAAAATAAGCGCGGTCAGCAAAAAAACGACCCTTTTAGCGTGAATAAACATAGTTACATTATAAATGCGGCAAACGGGTAAAAAAGAATGAATATTGCCGTAAAAGGTTGAAATCGGTCGAATATGTTAAAATACGACTTAATAAGGCTTAATAAAATCGAAGCGGAACTAAAACGCCGCTACGACGGAGATAGTTTAAAGCGATATAACACGGGCAAAGTTAAGCACAAAAAACAGATTGCCTTTCATAAATGCAAGGCGCGCAACCGCTGGGTTTTCGGCGGAAACAGGACGGGTAAAACGGAGTGCGGGGCGGCGGAATGCGTCTATATGGCGCGCGGCGTGCACCCCTACCGCAAAAACCGCGACAACGTTTTCGGGTGGGTGGTGAGTTTATCGACGCAGGTTCAGCGCGACGTTGCGCAGGATAAAATTTTAAAGTATTTAAACCCCGAATGGATCGTGTCCGTCACCATGCTTTCGGGTCGCAAGGACAGTTTAAAAGACGGCGTTATCGACCAGATACGAATAAAAAACGTTTTTGGCGGCGTGTCCACGATAGGTTTTAAAAGTTGCGACCAGGGGCGCGAAAAATTTCAGGGCAGTTCGCTTGACTTCGTGTGGTTCGACGAAGAGC
>CAKQMM010000279.1 GCA_934254755.1 uncultured Clostridia bacterium | reverse complement strand
GGGTGTCGCCCGGGTCTAACAAATTAACCCCTTTATCGGTCGAAATAGACCAGTTGTTGTGTTTGCCGCTGCCGTTTACGCCGCTGAAAGGCTTTTCGTTCAACAAGCAAAGCATGCCGTGCTTGTCGGCGACCTTTTTCATAAGTTCCATCGTAAGCTGGTTGTTATCGGTCGCGATGTTTACGGACGAATAGACGGGCGCAAGCTCGTGCTGAGCGGGCGCAACTTCGTTGTGTTCGGTTTTTGCGTATATGCCGAGCCGCCACAAAGCGTCGTCCAAATCTTCCATAAACGCTTTGACGCGCGGCTTAATAGCGCCGTAATAATGGTCTTCGAGCTCCTGACCTTTCGGCGGCTTTGCGCCGAAAAGAGTTCTGCCCGTAAACACCAAATCTTCGCGCTTGAAAGCGACTTCTTTATCGACGAGGAAGTATTCCTGTTCCGCGCCGATTGATACGCTTATCGACTCCGCTTCGTTTTTAAGCGATTTTAAAACCCTTAACGCCTGCTTTTGAAGGGCTTCCGTCGAGCGGAGAAGAGGGGTCTTTTTATCCAACGCCTCCCCCGAATAAGAGCAGAACGCCGTCGGCACGTACAACGTTTTATCTTTTACGAAGGCGTAAGAAGTCGGGTCCCACGCAGTATATCCGCGCGCTTCAAAAGTCTGGCGTATGCCGCCGTTGGGAAAGCTTGACGCGTCGGGTTCGCCTTTAATGAGTTCTTTGCCGCTGAATTTAAGCGCGGCGTTGCCGTCTTTACCGGGCGTTAAAAAACTTTCGTGCTTTTCGGCGGTGAAGCCCGTCATCGGCTGGAACCAATGGGTGTAATGGGTCGCGCCCTTTTTAACCGCCCACGTTTTCATTGCGTCCGCAACCGTCGCGGCGACCGTTTCGTCGAGCGGCGCGCCGAGAAGCCTCGTTTCGTGCATTTTTTTGTATACTTCGGGCGAAAGATATTCTTTCATCGCTTCGTCGTTAAAAACGTCCGCTCCGAAAAGTTTGGTGTCAAGCATAAGTTCTCCTTATCGGCCGCCGCAACGCTTTTTGCGGCGGCAAAGCCATAATTCGGTCAGGCGCAACGCTTTTTTGCGTGTAAGCGTGCGCATACGTAAATATTTATTACTTAAATATTAAGCGTATTGCGGCTTTTTGTCAACTGTTTTAGCCTTTCGGCATATTGTGGTTGTATGGCGCGGAAGTTTTTCGCGGCAAAATGCAAAATTCGCGGGGCAGGTTATGAAGTTTATTAAAATGCAGGGGCTTAAAAACGACTACGTGTTTATAGATTGTTTTAAAGAGGAAGTTCTAAACCCCGAAAGTTTAGCCGTTAAAATTTCAGACAGGCGTTCGGGGGTCGGCGGCGACGGGCTTATTTTAATAACGCCGTCTAAGCGTGCCGACGCGGGCGTTAAGATATATAACGCCGACGGAAGCGTTGCCGAAATGTGCGGCAACGGGGTTAGGTGCGCGGCTAAATATTTGTACGATGAAAAAATCGTTTCAAAAAACCGCTTTAAAATAGAAACGGCGGGCGGAATAAAAGAAGTGACCGTCTATCCCGCGAACGGCGCGGCAAAAACGGTGGCGGTAGATATGGGCGCGCCCGATTTTTCGCCCGAAAAAGTATGCCTTAATTCGCCCGCAAGCGTTATTATGCGCCCGTTTTTGTTTAAAGGCAAAAAGTTATATTTAACCGCGCTTTCCGTCGGCAACCCGCACGCCGCCGTGCTTACCTTCGACCCGCAAAACACCGACGTTTTCGCCGTCAAAGACTTCATTATGTCTTCCGACCTTTTTTTAGGCGAAGTAAACTTCGAGTTTTATGAAATTATAAGCGACCGCGAAATAAACATGCGGGTTATCGAGCGCGGCAGCGGCGAAACCTACGCTTGCGGAACGGGGGCGACCGCCGTTTCCGTCGCGGCGGGGCTTATAGGCGGGGTTGACCTTAAAAAGGGCGTAACCGTCAATATGAAAGGGGGCGCGGTCATTGTTCAAAGGCGGGGTGAAAATTATATTTTAACGGGCGGCGCGGAATATTGTTTTAAGGGGGAGTAT
>CAKQMM010000278.1 GCA_934254755.1 uncultured Clostridia bacterium | reverse complement strand
GAATTTTGATGTTGTTTTTACCGCTTGCGGAAGCGAGTCCGACAATATGGCGATAAAGTCGTTTTGCCGCCGCGGTAACGCCGTCACTACCTTAGGCGAACATTCCGCCGTCAACAATACGTTTTTGGAATTAAAGCAAAACGGTTACGACGCGCGTTTTGCCGAGATCAATAAAGACGGGTCGGTAAATATAAACAGTCTTTTATCGCTTATAGATAAAAACACCGTGTTCGTATCCGTCGTTCACGTCAATAACGAAACCGGCGCGATAAACGATATAAACGCAATCGCAAAAAAAGTCAAAGAAATTGCTCCTCGCGCCGTTTTTCATAGCGACGGCGTGCAGGCGTTTTTGAAAATTCCTTTTAAACCGAACGAATATATAGACTTGTATTCGGCGTCTGCCCATAAAATCAATGCGATAAAAGGCGTCGGCGCAATTTTCAAGAACAAAAAATTGAACACTTTAAAGCCGCTTATTGTCGGCGGCGGGCAGGAAGGCGGTTTAAGGAGCGGAACCGAAAACGTTTTCGGCATAAAAACTTTCGAGTACGCCGCAAACATGCATTTTAACACGCTTAACGCCGATTTTGATAAAATTTGCGATATTAACGCAAAATTCAGAGCTGCGATTGATAAAAATATATTTGAATTTATATCCCCCGAAAACGGTTCGCCGTTCATAGTAACGCTTGCCGCAAAAAATTTAAAAGGCGAAGTGTTGCAACACATGATGGAATCTTTCGGCGTTATAATCGGAACGGGGTCGGCGTGTTCGTCAAAGCACCCCGTAAGCAGAATGTTGCTTGCGGCGGGGATAGAAAAGTCGGTTGCGGGCGGTGTGGTTCGCGTAAGCTTTTCTTCTGAAACGAGCTTGAACGACGCGCTTTTTGCCGCTGAAAAACTTAACGAATGTGGGGCGACCCTTAAACGGACGATAGAAAAATGAGTGATAAAGTTATTATAATTCGCTGGTGCGAAATACATCTTAAAGGCAAAAACCGCAGTTATTTTGCGCATCTTTTAGAAGAAAATTTGCAGCGCGCGCTTAAAAATTTTAAGCACGATTTTAAAAAGATTGACGGAAGATACTTGATTGAGAATTTTTCAAGCGAGGATACCGACGATATTTTCGCGGCTATAAAAAAAGTTAGCGGCGCACACACGTGTTCGCTTGCAACGCGCGTTAAAAGCGATATGGACGCGATTTCAGCCGCGGCTAAAGAACTTGTCGTCGGTAAAACGGGCACTTTTAAGGTCGAAACGAAGCGTGCGGATAAAAAATTCCCCATTCATTCGGTCGAGTGTTCAAAAATCGTCGGCGGAGAGTGTTTAAGCGCAAACCCGAAACTTTCGGTAGACGTTCACGCCCCCGATTTTACCGTTTTTATTGATATTCGCGATTCGGGCGACGCGCTTATTTATTCTGACGTGATTAAGCTTATGGGAGGCATGCCCTCGGGTTCGGCCGGGAAGGGGCTTTTAATGATTTCCGGCGGAATAGACAGCCCCGTTGCAGGATATATGATGGCAAAGCGCGGGCTTAAACTCGACGCGATACACTTCCATTCCTATCCGTACACGAGCGAAGCCGCGAAGCAAAAAGTCATTGATTTAACTAAGATTTTAAGCGGATATACGTGCGGGGTAAACTTATTCGTCGTGCCGTTTACCGAAATTCAGGAAAGTATTCACGAAAAGTGCCCTGCAGAATTTATGATAACCATGATGCGCCGCTTTATGATGCGTATCGCCGAAAAAATGGCGTTCAACTGTCACGCAAAAACAATTATTACGGGTGAAAGCTTAGGTCAGGTTGCTTCGCAGACGGTTGAAAGCATAACCGTTTCAAACAACGCGGTTAAAACTTTGCCCGTGTTGCGCCCGCTCATAGCTTTTGATAAGCTCGATATAATCGAAATATCCGAAAAAATCGGCGCATACGAAACGTCCATTTTACCGTATGAAGATTGTTGCACAGTATTCTTGCCCGACCACCCCGTAATTAAGCCAAAACTCGAAACAGTGTTGGAGCTTGAAAAACGGCTCGATATAGACGGGCTTATCG
>CAKQMM010000277.1 GCA_934254755.1 uncultured Clostridia bacterium | reverse complement strand
GTTAGAGGCGGAAGGAGCAAGCCCCTTCCCTACGTTAAGTTTGCGGGTTCTATTAACACCCGCATTTTATTCCTATAAAAACAAAAAAGCCCGTGAACGAAAATACGTTCACGGGACGAAACATCGCGGTACCACCCGAATTGGTAATATAAATTACCCACCTTAATTTGCGCCAACACGCAAACCGCGCTGTAACGGGTGCGGAACCCGTCGACTACTACTAACCCTATCGGCTTTCGGTCGCCTTCAGCAGTCCATTCGCGTAAATCAAGGCGTTCCGTCACACCGACCCGAAACTCTCTTTGCCCTTTAAGATACGTTACTACTCTGCATCACAAGTTTAATTTGATTTTCTAAATTTTAGCACGCGGTTTTTTCGATGTCAATCGTTTTTGAGCCGTTTTTTAAAAAATTTTTCGCCGCGTCGCGGTCAAGTTTATAATTCGGCAAGCCTTAATACGATAAAACGGCGTACCCTCCGACTTTTTGCGGTTTTATAAAAAGCCGCTTTATGCTTTCTCGGCAAAAGCCGAAAGAACAGCCTTGCCCGCGTGCACGCCGTTTTCCGCTTGCAGCGAAAACAGGCAGTTTTTATTTTTCAGCGCGGGTTTAGAGATAAGCGACGGCGAAACGGGTACCGGACCCGAAACGCTTGCATAAGAGGGCAAAAGGTCAAGGTCGCTTTCGTCTATATATAATCCTTCCTGCGCGCCGCCGAGGTACAAAAGGTCGGCGTTTTTAAAAGCTTCGCGTTTATCGCTTACCGCTACAACGCGTGAAAATTGGCTTAAATACTCTAACTCTTCGCTTTTCGGCGCGCACTCTATAGAAGTAAGCAGGGTTATATTCGCGCCGAGTTTAGAAAAGGCGCACAAAACGGAGTTGTTTTCATAGTCGAAGTGCCCCGCAAACGTAACGTTCAGACCGTTTACGCGCTGGAAACGGGTTTTTGCCGCCATAACCGCAGATAACCCTTCTATCGGACTGTTCGTCGCATTAGCGTTTATTACCGGTACGCCGATGGACGACTCGAACGCGCCCGCGTCGCCCGACTTTTTGGTGGAAATAACCACCGCGAAAAGTCCGCACGCGGTTAAAGCCTTTAAATATTCTTCGTCGTCGATAAACTCTTCTATCGCCTCGCCCGAAACGGACGCGACTATCGGCGTGCCTCCAAGCTCTTTAACGGCAATCTGAAAGTTTATTTTAACGTTCGGATATTCGTTTTTGGTGACGAGTAAAACGTAACGCCCTTTTAAAGTGGCGGACTGCTCTTTAACGGCGCGCATCGCGCTTAACTCGACGGCGCGGTCGATAAGTTCTTTAAGTTCTTCCGTGCTTAAACTTTTAAGCGATAAAAAGCAGGTTTTGTTTTCAAAGGGGTTGAGCGTGCGTTTTGAAAAATCCATAAAAACTCCTTATAAGCGGGGCAAAGGTTGCGCATACTATTACATGCCGCTATACGACGTGCTATGCGTTGTGCAAAAATACACTATAATAATACAACTATTCCGCGCGTTTTGCAACGGTTTTGGTAAAATATCGCGGCTTACGCTAAACGTACGGGCGTTTAAAGCGTTTGAACGGGTGCAAAAGGACGAAGCCGTCATTTTTTTGTGCGGTTTGTACATTGTAAAAACGGCGCGTTAGCGTTAAACTATAATAGAAATTTATTTAAGGAGAAACAAGATGGCAAGTTTATTACTTAAAGACATCTACAAAGTGTATCAATCGGGCGTCGTTGCGGTTACCGACTTCACCCTTGATATTCAGGACAAAGAGTTCATCGTATTCGTCGGTCCTTCGGGCTGCGGTAAGTCCACCACCCTCCGTATGATAGCGGGGCTTGAAGAGATAAGCGACGGCGAACTTTACATTGACGGCAAACTCGTAAACACCGTTCAACCCAAAGACAGGGACATCGCGATGGTTTTCCAGAACTACGCGCTTTATCCGCACATGACCGTTTACGATAACATGGCGTTCGGCCTTAAACTCCGCAAAATGCCCAGAGCGGAAATCGACGCAAGGGTTAAAGAAGCGGCTCGTATTTTGGGTCTTGAAACCTACCTTCAAAG
>CAKQMM010000276.1 GCA_934254755.1 uncultured Clostridia bacterium | reverse complement strand
TGGGGCGCGAACGCGCGCGCAAAAAAAGAGCTTATAGATAAAAGCAAACACTTTATAATCGAAAGCGCGCACCCCTCGCCCTTTTCCTGCGCGTACGGGTTTTTCGGCTCGAAGCCGTTTTCGCGCGCGAACGATTACTTAATCGCAAACAACATTGCGCCGATTAACTGGAATTTGAATTAAATATATTGACTTTACAAAAAATTAAGTCTAAAATAATAACGTAAAAAACGGGCAACGCCCGAAATAAGAGGTATTTTATGAAAGTAATTATTGCAAAAGATTACGACGATATGAGCAAAAAAGCCTATGAAGTAATGAAATCGGTCGTCACCGCAAAAGACGACGCTATTTTAGGCTTGGCAACGGGTTCTTCGCCCATCGGTTTATACAAATGTATGATTGAAGATTACGAAAAGGGAAACGTTTCGTACAAAAAGGTTCACTCCGTAAACCTTGACGAATATATCGGTCAGGGCGTAGGCGACGAACAAAGTTACGTTGAATTTATGCGCAATAATCTTTTCAACCATATCGACATAGATATTAAAAACACCGACCTCCCCAGCGGAAAAGCCGCCGATATGCAAAAAGAATGTGACCGTTACAACAAAAAACTTGACGGTTTATCGCAAGATATTCAGGTTTTGGGCATCGGCTCGAACGGGCACATCGGCTTTAACGAACCCAACACTCCGTTCGGCTCGGAAACGCACGTAGTTGACCTTACCGCAAACACCATTAAAGATAACGCAAGGTTTTTTAAGTCGATTGACGAAGTTCCCACGCAAGCTATTTCTATGGGCATAAAGAACGTTATGCACGCTAAAAAGATTTTGCTCGTCGCAAGCGGCGCAAACAAGGCCGACGCTATTAAAGCGACCGTAGAAGGCCCCGTAACCGAAAAGGTTCCCGCGTCCGTTCTTCAGCTTCACCCCGACTGCTATATCGTCGTAGACGAAGCCGCCGCCTCGAAACTCGGCAAATAATAAGCGTTATAAGTTTCAGCGACGAATATTTTAAAACCCCCTTGCTTCATGCAAGGGGGTTTTTCCGTCTTTCTTATAAATATTAACTTTTATAAATATCAACTTTTGCGGGGGCGGTACAACCCGCCGCATAAAATCTTTAATAAAGCGTGAATTCTTCGCGCGCGCTGCGAGCAAAAAGTTTATCGAACACCGCTTTCGGGTCGGCGTTTTCGTAAACTATCGAATAAACTGCGTTTACGATAGGCAATTCTTCCCCGTACTTTTCGCCTAAAATTTTAAGGGCTTTAGCTGTTGAAACGCCTTCCGCGCTCTTTAAATACTTTTCCTTTTTTATGAACGCCATGCCGAAAGTGCGGTTGTGCGAATATTCGGAAAAAAGCGTCGTTTCATAATCGCCCAAATGACATAAACCGTACGCCGTGAGTTCGTTGCCGCCCATTTTTTTAATAAGGCGAGAAATTTCGCGCGCGCCGCGCGCCATAAGCGCGCCTTTTAAAGTGGTGTTTCCGCTCCCGTCAAGCATACCCGCGGCAATGCCCATAACGTTTTTAGCCGCCGCGCCAACTTCGTTGCCGAGCAAATCATCACCGTAATAAAAGCGGATAAGATTAGAGCGCAAACTATCGGCAATAAACCTTGTAAGTTCGCGGTTTTCGCTGTCGATAACCATTAAGTTGGGTTTGCCCTTCAAAAACTCTTCTATATGCCCGGGGCCGACCCAAACGGCAAGGTTTTGACCGTCAACGCCGCACTCTTTCGCTATTTCGGAAAGCCTTTTGCCCGTCGCTTCTTCAAGCCCTTTCATACATAAAACGACTTTTTTGCCTTTAAGCCCCGCTTCAATCGCGCCGCCCAAAAGTTCGCGAAGCGATTGACTTAAAACCGATATAACAACGAGTTCCGCGCCGCTCAGCGCAGATTTTAAATCGCTCGTTAAAACGACGTTTTTATTGAGGGTAACGTAATCGTTCTTGCCGGTTTCCTTCAAAACGCGGTAAGACTTGCCGTCTTCACGCCCCCACTCGGTCACTTCGTGACCGTTTTTAGATAAATACCAGGTTATAAAACTGCCCCATCTGCCGCAGCCTAAAACA
>CAKQMM010000275.1 GCA_934254755.1 uncultured Clostridia bacterium | reverse complement strand
AAGCGGATGTGTTTCGTCGGCGCAAATATCGTCGTAGCTATACTCTTTTTGCCCGGCTAAGAATAAAGACATTTCTTCAAACTGCTTTTTAAGGCGTGCGGGAAGAATGTAAAGCCCCATCGCTTCGATAAGACCGATACCCTCTTTTTTAATATTGTGATATTCGGGGTGAGCGTGGAAAATACCGTCGGGATAATCAATGCTCGTCATGTTGTTTCTTAAAATAAGTTCGGCGCAGTACCTGCCGTCGTCCAAAAACCTGACGATAGGCGTAACGGTGTTGTGCCTTACCCCGTCCGTTTCGGCGATAATGCCGACCGACTCGTCGGAATACTTTTTCCACTTTTCGATTATATCGGAAGCGAGTTTTTCAACGGTGTTGCGGTTAAAGCCGTAAACGCGGACGGTCGAGTTATAAAAATCGACGATATCGACGTTCACGTCGGGATAAGCGTCGCTTTTATACGATTTAAACGCCTTTGCTTTTTGAAGAGGCATCAAATGTTTGCCGCCCTGATAATGCTCGTGATTTAAAATCGAGCCGCCGACGATAGGCAAATCGCTGTTAGAACCGATAAAATAATGGGGAAACAACTCGATAAAATCGAACAATTTTTCAATGGTGTTGCCGTCGATTTTCATCGGAACGTGCTTGGAATTGAGCAAAATGCAGTGCTCGTCGAAATAAAGATAAGGGGAATACTGCATGTACCACTGCTCGCCGCCCAAAGTTAAAGAAACGGTTCTTATATTGCTGCGCGGCGGATGGCTTAAACTGCCGTAAAAGCCCTCGTTTTCTTTGCAGAGCGCGCATGCGGGATATTTATCGCCCGTTTTAGGCGCGGTTAAAAGTTTAGCGATATCTTTATTGTTTTTTTCGGGTTTGCTTAAATTTATGGTTATTTCAAGCGGAATTTCAAGCTCGTTCGCGTCCCATTTAAGATTTTTGCGAATAGCGGACATGCGAACGTAATAGTTTTTGACGCTTAAATTATATAAATAGGAAGTCGCGTCTTTCGCGCTTACGTTTTCCATAAGCGATTTGAAGGTCCTATTGACTTCCGACGGCCTCGGCGTTAAAACGCCGAATATGTAGCACGCGAACAAGTCCGCTTCGGTACCCTCTTCGGCAATGCCGTTTTCGGCGGCGTAAGCCTTAATTTCTTCGATAAGTTCGTCGGGAAGTTCCAAATCTCTAACGTAAGAGATGTCGCCCGCGTCTTTTGCGGGAGAATCGAGCTTAAACTCTCTTAACAAAACGTTTCTCAAATAAATTTCGTCTAAGGCGGGGAGCCCTAAAAACGTTTTTGCGTAGAGTAGCAATTTTTCAATTAAAATTTTTCCGTCAGTCATAACAATTCGTCCTTACGGCGAAAATTTCGCCGTGCTTAATGATAGCACGCTTCATAAAATTTTGCAAGCGTTATAAAACGATTAGCGCAATTTACTTGCGATTGTTTTCGGTTTGCTCGGGCGAGTTTTGTTTGACAACGCCGTTTTCGCTCGGCTCTGCGCCCGAAAGTTTTTTATCTTTATAAACTATCCCTTTCATAACGCTTTTTTTGCCGTACTTTTCGTTTATCGCGTTGACGGCAAGTTGAAGAGAGAGTTTTTTGCGATATTCTTTATCGTAAACGGTAAGCTGTTCGTAAGATTTTTCGGTAAACCCGCTCACGGTTAAGCCGAGCGTGCGGATAGGTCTTTTAAAATCGTAAGAATTTTCAAGCAACTTTTCCGCCGCCGCGCAAAAATCGTCCGCCAAAACAGTTGGGTACGGAAGCCTTGCGCTGCGGGTTATAGAGTTAAGTTCATTGTCGCGCACGTAAACGGAAATTCCGCACGCTTTACCAACGTTATACGAAATAAGTCTGCGCGAAACGCTTGCCGACAAAACGGAAAACACAAGCTTAGCGTCTTCCATATTTACTAAATCGCGATAAGAGGTTATGCTGTTGCCGACCGATTTTATCTCGTCCGACTCGTTATCTTTTAAAACGGGCGTATCGTCAAGCCCTTCGGCGTAAATTTTAAGCGTTGCGCCCCATTTACCGAACTTGTCCGTCAAAAAATTTTCGTCGACCGCCGCT
>CAKQMM010000274.1 GCA_934254755.1 uncultured Clostridia bacterium | reverse complement strand
GCCGCCCCATTCTATTATGTATCCTACCCCGCCCTTCACCGACAAAATGCGAAGAATTTCTAAGCTGACGTCTTTTGCGGTGACGAAGGGGTTAAGTTTACCCGTTAAGTTGACTTTAAGCATTTTGGGCATGGTTATGTAGTACGCGCCGCCGCCCATAGCGACCGCCACGTCAAGCCCGCCCGCGCCGAACGCAAGCATACCTATACCGCCGCCCGTCGGGGTGTGGCTGTCGGAACCGATAAGGGTTTTGCCCGGTTTACCGAAACGCTCTAAATGCACCTGGTGGCAAATGCCGTTGCCGGGGCGTGAAAAGTATATGCCGTGTTTTTGGCAAACGGTCTGAATGTAACGGTGATCGTCTGCGTTTTCAAAACCCGATTGAAGGGTGTTGTGGTCTACGTAAGCGACGCTTTTTTCGGTGCGCACGCGGTCAACGCCCATCTTCTCGAATTCAAGGTACGCCATCGTCCCCGTTGCGTCCTGCGTTAAAGTCTGGTCAATTTTAAGCGCGACTTCTTTGCCGACGGTCATTTCGCCCCCGACGAGGTGCGCTTTTATTATTTTTTGCGCGATAGTAAGTCCCATAATAAAGCCTCTATTTTTTTAATATGTGATTTTTCGCCTGCCCGACGTGGTAAAACGCGGCTTCTTCCGCCGCTTTAGCGTCGCGGGAAGCGATTGCGTCGTAAATAGCCTTGTGTTCAAGCACCGATAACTTCGCCCTTTCGCTGTTTTCGACCGAAGCTTTTCTATACTTCTGAAGTTTTTTGTGAAGGGGTTCGAGCGTATCTAAATAAACGTTGCTACCCGAATACATATACAACTGATAGTGGAATTTGCTGTCCATTTTTCGTATTTGCTCGGCGTCTTTTTTCTCGACGTAAAACTCCTGAAGTTCGACCGTTTCTTTCATCTCTTTAAGCTGGTCGTCGGTGATGTTTTCGGCAGCCTTCCTCGCCGCAAGGCCTTCGATTTTTAAGCGAATTTCGTAGATGTCTTCGATATCTTTTTCGGTAACGCCCAAAACTAAAATGCCCTTGCTCGTCGTTTCGATTATATGCTCCGTTTCCAAGCGGTGCAACGCTTCCCTTATAGGGGTGCGGCTGACGCCTAAATCGGCAACGAGTTTAAGTTCCGTTAAATATTCGCCGCGCGCGTACACGCCGCTTAAAATGTTGTTTTCAAGATGCTCGAACACTTGCTCGGCAAGCGATACGGTTTTATGTTCTATCATATTTCTCCTTAAAGCCTTTTAAAGCGACCCTTCGACAGCTCTTCTATTTTTTCTTCGAGTTCCGCCGTCGATATGGTAGTCTGGCGACCTTTTGCGTACAAATCGTCAACCCATTCTTTAACTTTAACGACCAGTTCATCCTTTTTATCGACCGCTTCGGCGGGGGTTAAGCGATAGTTTTCGTTAATCCAATACGCAATGCCCGCAAGCCCCGAAGTTTTGCCGACCATAACGGAAGCGGGTCTGTTCAAAATCTTTTTCGTGTCGAATATATTATAAATTTCTTCGTCTTTAAGTAAGCCGTCGGCGTGAATACCCGCGCGGGTCACGTTAAAGTTTTTACCGACGAACGGCGTCATAGGCGGCACTTTGTAGCCGATTTCTTTTTGGAAGTAGTCGGCAATTTCGGTTATCGCGGTCGTGTCCATTCCGTCAAGCGACCCGCGAAGGGAAGCGTATTCGAACACCATCGCTTCGAGCGGTATGTTGCCCGTCCTTTCGCCTATGCCGAGCAGCGAACAGTTTACCCCGCTTGCGCCGTAAAGCCAGGCTGTCGTCGCGTTGGTGACGGCTTTATAAAAGTCGTTATGTCCGTGCCATTCGAGCATTTCGCTCGGAACGTCGGAATAATGCTGAAGCCCGTAAATTATCCCCGGCACGCTTCTCGGAAGGGCGACTTCGGGGTAAGGCACGCCGTAACCCATCGTGTCGCACGCGCGTATCCTTACCGGAATTTTCGCGTCCATACTCATTTTTGTGAGTTCGTTTACGAACGGAACGACGAAGCCGTAAAAGTCGGCGCGGGTGATGTCTTCTAAGTGGCATCTCGGCATAACGCCCGCATCAAACGCGTCC
>CAKQMM010000273.1 GCA_934254755.1 uncultured Clostridia bacterium | reverse complement strand
GGGTTACAGTTGGGGCAGCGGCCCCGTTTGGGACAGCGTGCTGTTCACTCTGCCGCTTGAAATTTACCGCCGCTCGGGCGACAAAAAGGTTATTAACGATAACTTAGAGGCAATGCTAAGGTGGCTTTCATTCGCGGGGACTAAACGCGACGATAAGGGACTTCTTGCGTTCGGGCTTGGCGACTGGGTGGACCCGAACGAGGGTATAAACGGTAAAATCGCCGCACCGCTTGAACTTACCGACACGGTTATGACCTATTTAAACGCCGAAATAGCCGAATTTTTGTTCGGCGAGGTCGGTCGCACCCTTGAAAAGCATTTTGCCGCAGAGTTTAAAGCCGAACTTAAAAAGGCGATAAGAGCTAACCTTATAAACTTCGATACGATGACCGCGGCGGGCGACTGCCAGACGTCGCAGGCGTTCACGATTTTCGCAAAAATATTTAGCGATAGCGAAATGCCCGCGGCGAAGCGCAGGCTTTTGGAAATCATTCACCGCGATAATGATATTAACGCCTGCGGCATGGTGGGTTTAAGGTGCATATTCCGCATTTTATGCGATATGGGCGAAGGCGACTTAGCCTATAAAATGATTACATACGACGGGTATTCGGGTTACGCTTCCTGGATAAAAGCTGGCGCGACTGCGCTTTGCGAGCAGTTCTTTTTATTTGCGGGTCGCGGCACCGGTTCGCAAAACCACCACTTCCTCGGCGATATTTTAGCGTTGTTTATCGAAAAATTCGCGGGGCTTAACCCAAACCCCTATTATAACGACAAAAATTATCTTTTAGTTACCCCGAACTTTATATCCGCGCTTAATTACGCAAAGGCAAGTTTTGACTTCGATAGCGGCAAGTCCTACGTTTCGTGGGAAAGGACGGGGGATAAAATCAGCCTTAAAATAACCGTCCCCGATGGGGTTAAGGCGGAGCTTATTCTGCCGCAAGGTTACGCTTTAAGCGGAAACGAAAGCCCCTTATTAAAAGCGGGCGAAAACGAATTTACGGTCGTAAAAATATAAATAATTTGCGGCGAAAATTCGCCCTTGACTAAACGGGCGAAAAATAGTAACATATATCTATGCAGAATATATACGAAATTGCGGGCGTAAAAATAAAAGTAAATTATAAACATCCGTATATCGGCGCGGCGTATTCAGAGTATGAAATCGGCGGCGACGGTTACGATTTTGAAGTTTCGGCGACGGAAAATGAAATCGAAGCCGAAAAAGCTTTTATAAGCGATTTATCTATCCAGCAGTACGAAAACCTTGCTATATTCAGAAAAATTGCGGACGTTATGCTTGAAAGTTATAACGCGCTCGTATTCCATTCGTCGGCAATATCGTATAACGGTAAGGGGATTTTGGTCGCCGCAAAAAGCGGAACGGGCAAGTCAACCTTAAACAGGCGCATATCCATGTCCGCGCCCGCCGCAACCGAATATATTAACGACGATAAGCCGATAATAAGGCTGATTGACGGAAGCTGGTACGTTTTCGGCACGCCGTGGATGGGTAAGCACCGACTTGGCAAAAACACAAAAGTCCCCTTAAAAGCGATAATTTTATTGACGCGCGGCGAAAACAAGGCTAAAAAAATCAGCGGGCTTGACGCGCTTAAAGAGCTGTTCACCCAAACCGTACGGGCAAAAACCGCAAGCATTGCCGACACCGAAATCAAGTTGTTTGAAAGTTTAATTAAAAACGTAAGTTTTATAAGATATTCGTGTTTAAACGAAGATTCTGCGGCGAGATATATTATAGAAACCGTTCTGGAGAAGTTATAAATGAAAATTAACGAAGGTTTTATTTTAAAAGAAATCGAAGGGGTCGGCGGGGAAACGAAATACGTCGTCATAACCGTCGGCAAAGCGAGCGAAAAAATCGGCGGAATGATAACCGTGAACGAAACGCTTAAAGATATATGGAAGCTTATAGAGGCAGGCAAAACGAAAGAACAGATTATCGACGAAACGGTTAAACGATACGACGTTACCCGCGAAGCGTTTTCTTCAGACTTAGATAAAATTTTAGCCGACCTTAAGGCCGCCGGTATTCTTAATGACGATTGAAGAAGCAATTAAAAAGGACGGGTTTATAG
>CAKQMM010000272.1 GCA_934254755.1 uncultured Clostridia bacterium | reverse complement strand
CCTTACCTACACCAAGGGCATTAAGGCGTTTAAGCTTTTAGGGCAGTCGGGCGCGTACTGGAAGAACGACAAAAACAACAAAATGCTTACCCGCATAAAGGGCATCGCCTTTTTATCGCAGGAAGATTTGGACCGGTACTTAAAGATGATGGAAGAAGCCGAAAAGCGCGACCACAGAAAAATCGGCAAAGAAATGGGCTTGTTTATGCTTTGCGACGAAGCCCCCGGCTTCCCCTTCTTCCTTCCGAAGGGCATGGCTCTTAAAAACGCGCTTATCGACTACTGGCGCGACATACACTACCGCGACGGTTACGTAGAAGTTTCCACCCCGCTTATAATGAACCGCAAACTTTGGGAGACGAGCGGACACTGGGACCACTACAAAGACAACATGTACTCCACTATAATCGACGACGAGGTTTACTGCATTAAACCCATGAACTGCCCCGGCGGCGTTATGGTATATAAGAGCCGCCCGCACAGCTATCGCGAACTTCCGATGCGCGTAGGCGAACTCGGAATAGTTCACCGTCACGAATTAAAAGGCGCGCTTCACGGGCTGTTCAGAGTGCGTTGCTTCACACAGGACGACGCGCACATATTCATGCGTAAAGACCAGATTTCGGACGAGATAGTAGGGGTCGTTCACCTTATAAACGAAGTATACTCTAAGTTCGGGTTCAAGTACTTTATCGAACTTTCCACCCGCCCCGAAAACAGCATGGGTTCGGACGAAGACTGGGAAGCCGCGACCAACGGTTTGAAAGCCGCGCTTGAAAGGCTTAACCTTCCGTATATAATAAACGAAGGCGACGGCGCGTTTTACGGTCCGAAAATCGACTTCCACCTCGAAGACACGCTCGGCAGAACGTGGCAGTGCGGAACCATTCAGCTCGACTTCCAGATGCCGCTCAACTTTAACCTCGAATATACGAACGACAAAGGCGAAAAAGAACGCCCCATTATGATTCACCGCGTTTGCTACGGTTCTATCGAACGCTTCATCGGTATTTTGACCGAACACTTTGCGGGTAAATTCCCCGTATGGCTCGCCCCCACGCAGGCGAAAGTGTTGCTCGTTTCCGAAAAATTCGCGGACTACGGCAAAAACGTTTATGAAGCCCTTAAAAAGGCGGGCGTAAGGGTTGAGCTTGACGACCGCAACGAAAAAATCGGCTACCTTATAAGGGAAGCGCAGGTCGTTGACAGAGTGCCGTATATGATTATCATCGGACAAAAAGAAGTTGACGAAAACGTTATTTCTATAAGAGACCGCGACACGCTCGAAACCGTCTCCATGCAGCTCGACGACTTTATAAAGAAGATAACGTCTGAGATAAAAGACAGAGTGTAGTTGAAATAAAAGACAGGGTATAGTTAGATTAAACGGCTGTTTAATCGGCGATAACCGCGATTTTGACGGCGAGACAATCGCGGCTCGCGTTATACGAAGAACAGGATTTATGGACACGATAAAAGTTAATTTTAAAAACATAATCGCCCACCGCGGTTTAAGCGCGTTGGAGCGCGAAAACACCGCTTCGGCGTTCGTCGCGGCGGGGAACCGCAAAAATTACGGGATAGAAACGGACGTTCACGTAACTAAGGACGGCAAGTACGTTATTATTCATAACGACAACACCGAACAGGTTGCGGGCGTAAATCTGCCCGTAGAAGGCTCGAATTTTAGCGACCTTCGCGCGCTCCGCCTACTCGATACGGACGGAACGAAAGACCGCGGCGACCTTATCATTCCCACCGTGACGGAATATATCCGCATTTGCAAACGCTATCAAAAACACTGCTTTTTCGAGTTCAAAAACGCTTTTAAAAGAGAACAGATAGCCGAAATTTGTAACTTTTTTATAAAAGAAGATTATATTGAGCACACGACTTTTATATCTTTCGTGTACGAAAACTTGCTTGCCTTGCGGGAACTTTACCCCGCCGCGTCCGCCCAATATCTGAGCGGCGAGATGAGCGACGAAGTTATTAACCGGTGCAAAAAAGATAATTTAGGGCTTGACGTAGAGCATCACGCCATCACGGAAGAAAACGTTAGAGCCGCGCACGCCGCCGGGCTTGAAGTAAACTCATGGACGGTTGATACGC
>CAKQMM010000271.1 GCA_934254755.1 uncultured Clostridia bacterium | reverse complement strand
GTTTAAACAGAACGCTTGCAAGGTTCGCGGCACTCGGCTTGAACCTTACCAAAATCGAATCTCGCCCGATATCGGGGACGGAATACGAATTCATGTTCTACTTCGACTTCGAGGGCAGCATCGTCAGCAAAAACGTTCAGACGGTTATCGCCGAACTCGAAAACGGCTCGGATAACTTCGTGCTGCTCGGAAGCTATAAAGAAGTTTTATGAAATTCGCGCTTATCGGCGAAAAATTGCCGCACAGTTATTCAAAAGAAATACACGAAGCGTTCGGTTTAAATTACACCCTTAACGAAGTCGAAAAGGGCGGCGTAGAGCGGTTTTTTAAGGAAAACGACTACGACGGGTTTAACGTGACCATTCCGTATAAAATCGAAGTTATAAAGTATATAGGCAAGTTGAGCGAAACCGCGGCGCGCGTGGGGTCTGTCAACACAGTTAAAAAGGTTGACGGCAAATATTACGGATATAACACCGACGTCGGCGGCATGCGCTATATGCTTAAACGGGCGGGCGTCGGCGTTAAAGATAAAACGGTGCTTATTTTAGGCAGCGGCGGAACTTCGCTTACGGCGCGCGCGCTTTGCGACGAGGACGGAGCGAAACAATACTACGTCGTCAGCCGCAGCGGCGAGATAAATTACGACAACTGCTACGCGCTTAAAGGCGTTCAGATAATTATTAACTGCACGCCCGTCGGAATGTATCCGAACGTTGACGCGTGCCCCGTAGATTTAACGCGCTTTAACGGTTTGGAAGGGGTTTTTGACTGCATTTATAACCCCGACAAAACCGATTTGTTAAGCGCGGCGGAAAGTTTGAAAATTAAGTGCAGCAACGGGCTTTCGATGCTCGTCATGCAAGCCGCGCTTGCCGAAAAAATCTGGACGGGGGCGGAGATTTCGGACGAAGAAGTCGAAAAGGTCATCAAAAAAATCGCCCTTAATAAAATCAATATAGTTTTATCGGGTATGCCGTCGTCAGGCAAAAGCGTAATCGGGCGCGAAGTTGCGAATATTTTACACCGAGAGTTTATCGACACCGACGAAGAAGTCGTCGAACTTAGCGGTAAAACCCCCGCCGAAATAATAGTCAGCGAGGGCGAAAAGGCGTTCAGAGAGGTTGAAACCGTCGCGATTAAAAACGCCGCTAAACTAAGCGGGGTCGTAATAGCGATAGGGGGCGGCGGAATCTTGCGCGACGAAAACGTTCACGCTTTAAAGCGCAACGGAAAAATTTGCTTTTTAGAGCGTGATTTAAGTTTGCTTACAAGCACAAATCGCCCGTTGTCCGAAAAAAACGGAATAGAAAAGCTTTATAACGACAGAAAGGACAAATATTTCAGTACGGCGGATTTTACCGTTAAAAACGATAAAGACGCATTAAGCGTTGCGAAGGAGATTATTTTAAAGTATGAAAATTCTTGTGATTAACGGGCCGAACCTTAACATGCTCGGCATACGCGAGCCGAAACTTTACGGAAGCAACAACTTTAAAAATTTAATTAAGTACGTAAAAGCCGAAGCGAAAGCGTTGGGCGTAAAGGTTAGGTGTATTCAGTCGAATTACGAGGGCGATATCGTCACCGCCATACAAAAAGCGTATAAAAAATTCGACGGAATCGTCATAAACGCGGGCGCGTATACGCATACGAGCGTCGCTATTTTAGACGCGCTTAAAAGTGTAAACATTCCTACCGCCGAAGTGCATATAACCGATATTTCCGCGCGTGAAGAATTCAGAAAACTAAGTTACGTTTCTATGTTTGCGTCCGTTACCATTGTCGGCAAAGGTTTTGCGGGATATAAAGAAGCAATTGAATATCTCGTAAAAAATAAATAGTTACTGTTTTGTTTTCGAGTTTTATTTTAAAGCGGCGCGCTATCGCGCCGCTTTAAAAATCTATCGTTTAGGTTAATCAAGTTTAAAAAAATTATTTTAATATGCTTAAAATCGTAGCGTTTTTATTTTTTTTGTGCTATACTTGTTAGGCTAAATCGGGTTTTGGTAAAAAACCGCGTTAAATATTTAGTTCGAGGTGTAGCGCAGTTTGGTAGCGCGCTTGGTTCGGGACCAAGAGGTCGTGGGTTCAAGTCCCGTCACCTCGACCA
>CAKQMM010000270.1 GCA_934254755.1 uncultured Clostridia bacterium | reverse complement strand
TATTCCACCTTTTTACAGCGTTCTTACGACCAGATTATCGAAGACGTTTGTTTGCAAAATTTGCCCGTCGTGTTCTGCCTTGACAGAGCCGGGCTCGTCGGGGCGGACGGTAAAACGCATCAAGGCGTATTCGACTTAACTTATTTAAAAAGCATACCGAATTTAACCGTTCTTGCCCCTAAAAGCGTAGGCGAGTTTGAAAAAATGCTTAAAGTCGCGCTTACGCTTAACTCCCCCGTCGCAATAAGATATCCTAACGGCACGGTAAAAGAAATTGCCGATTTTAGCCCGTTTACCCCTTCGCTTAATTGGGAAGTTTTACAGCAGGGCAAAAAAGGCGACGTTACTATTTTAGCCGTCGGCGGCAGAATGTTGGAAAAGGCGTTTTCAATATCCGAAAGTTTAGGCGGGGCGACCGTCGTAAACGCCCGTACCGTTAAACCGCTCGATACAGGGCTATTAGGCGGTATTACGGGCGATACGATAGTGACGCTTGAAGAAAACGTTAAAAACGGCGGCTTCGGCGAAGCGGTTGCGGCGTATTTTGCAGGCGACGCTAAAAAGACCGTTATGATTTTCGCTCTTGACGATAAGTTTATCGAGCACGCAAGCGTTTCAGCCCAACAAGATAAGTACGGTTTATCCGTGCAAAATATAATATCTGCAATAAAAAAACAAAGGAGATAATATGGAATTCAGCGTAAATCATCCGATTATATTCGTTATAGTCGGCGTGATAATTTTGCTCGTCGTCGGGCAATCGGTTTTCTTTCTCGTAAGGGCGTTAAAACGCGCGAAAGAAATCGGTATCAGCAATGAGCGTGTTAAGCGCATAGTCATATCGTCCGCGCTTTTCACGATCGCGCCCGCCGTTTCGATACTCGTGGGCGTAATAGCTCTTTCTAAAACTTTGGGCGTACCCCTTCCGTGGTTAAGGCTTTCGGTTATCGGTTCGCTTTCTTACGAAACGGTCGCCGCGGGCAACGCTATAACCGCATTCGGCGCAGAAATGGGCGAACAAATAACTTCGCCTTCTATGTACGTAACGGTTTGTTTCGTTATGACGATAGGCATACTTATCGGTCTTATTTTGGTTCCGCTTTTGACTAAAAAAATTCAGCACGGAATGATTAAGCTCGACAGTATGGACAAGAAGTGGAGCGAAATTTTTACAAACGCAATGTTTTTAGGTATGATTTCCGCGTTTTTAGGCTACGTTTTCTGCGACGTGACGAATTTGTTCAGATCAAGCGAATATCTCGCGTCGCAAGGCGTAACGCGCACCGCGTGCTTAATTCCCGTTTGCGTAATGCTTGCCGCCGCAGTAGTTATGACGGCGCTCGGCTTATCCGCAAAGAAGTTTAAATTACGCTGGATGGAAGACTATGCGCTTCCCATAAGCTTAATAGTAGGCATGGCTTCGGCAATTCCGTTTACCATGTGGTTAGGTTAAGGGGGTAATTATTATGGAAAACAACGAAAATAAATACGTTTCTAAAACAGCAAAAACCCCGCTTAGCTATATGGACGGCGTCCATTTTTACGGCAGAGTGTGGGGAATTATATTGGCGACGGCAATTTTGGCGTTTCCGCTCATACTTTGCATAGTTTTCAGAACGAAGCCCGAATGGGGTCCGCTCATGAAAGGTTTGCTTGCGACCGCGCCTATGTATTGGGCGGTCGGTATAGTCGAAATTTTCACTTACGTTCCGATGCTTGGCGCGGGCGGCGCGTATCTCTCGTTCATAACGGGCAACATATCTAACCTTAAACTTCCTTGCGCGCTCGACGCGCTCGAAAAGGAGAACGTTAAAGCTAACAGCGAAGAGGGCGAAGTTATATCGACGATCGCAATCGCCGTATCGAGCATTGTGACTACGGTTATAATTATAATCGGCGTCGCGCTAATAGTGCCGCTTACGCCTATTATCAATAAGCCGATTTTAAAACCCGCGTTCGATCAGATTTTGCCCGCGTTATTCGGCGCGCTTGCAATAGTTTTTATATCCAAAAACTTCAAACTTGCGATCGCCCCCGTAATTTTAATGCTGGTTCTGTTTATATCCGTACCCGCGCTTAACGTTTCTACCGTCGGCATAATGGTACCCGTAGGCGT
>CAKQMM010000269.1 GCA_934254755.1 uncultured Clostridia bacterium | reverse complement strand
GGGTTATAGTTCCGTCTTTTTCAACCACGCCCGCAAGTTTATAAACGCCGCCGAGCGCGGGCATTTCGCTGCTGGTGATAAGCTTCGTTCCTACCCCCCACGAATTGATTTTCGCGCCCTGAAGTTTAAGCGACTGAATAAGCTTTTCGTCCAAATCTCCGCTCGCGCAGATAATAGTATCTTCAAACCCCGCTTCGTCGAGCATTTTGCGCGCTTTTTTGGTTAAATAAGCAAGGTCGCCGCTGTCTAAGCGGATGCCGAGCGGTTTTTTGCCCACCGCCCTAAGTTCTTTAAACACCTTTATGGCGTTGGGGATACCGCTTCTTAACGTGTCGTAGGTATCGACGAGTAGAAGAGCCGCGTCGGGATACATGTCGGCGTAAGCTTTAAACGCTTCGTACTCGCTCGGGAAGCTCATAACCCAGCTATGCGCGTGCGTGCCCGAAACGGGTATGTCGAACATTTGCCCCGCTAAAACGTTGCTGGTCGAGTTGCAGCCGCCTATTATAGCGGCGCGCGCGCCGTAAATGCCCGCGTCGGGTCCTTGCGCGCGGCGTAAACCGAATTCCATAACGTTATCGCCGTTCGCGGCGTAGCAAACCTTTGCCGCTTTCGACGCGATAAGCGTCTGGTGGTTTATCATATTTAAAATGGCGGTTTCGATAAACTGCGCTTCCATAACGGGCGCTTTGACCGTTAAAATGGGCTCGCCGGGGAATACGACCGTACCTTCGGGCACGGAATACACGTCGCCCGTAAAGCGCATGGTCTTTAAATAGTCCAAAAACTTTTTATCGAAGATTTTAAGCGACGCGAGATATTCGATATCGTCTTCGTCGAATTTAAGGTTTAAAATATAATCGACCGCTTGCTGAAGCCCCGCCGCAACCGAATAAGTTATAAGTTCGTTCTGGCGGAAAAACACGTCGAAAATAACGGTGGTGTCGCTTCTTTTTTCGCGAAGGTAACCGTTCATCATAGTAAGCTCGTAAAGGTCGGTCAAAAGCGTTAAATTTCTTTTTGTAAACATAGGTGTCCTTTAAGCGGGTATTATTTATCGTCTTTAAACGATTTTATTTCGGGCATCGGGGTTTCTTCGAGTTCCTTTTGCTCCTTTTCTTTTTGTTCTTTTAAAACTTCGGTGTAACTTTTAAAACCTTCCTGCTCGTTAGTTCTTTCGATTTCGATATGTTTCGATTTTAAAAGCATGGTGGCAAGCACGGCGACGATAAGCACCGCAACGACCACGATTACCGTAACCGCAACGTGGACTTTAAGCCCGCCGAGAAGCAACGCTAAGCCGATATCTATGAGGGTTAAACCCGCCATAAGTTCGTAACCGCTCTTCGTATAAACGCCGCTTGCGGTCATAATCGCGCCGAAACCGAACGCCATTATAACGAACAAAAGCATAAACGAGTTAAGCTTCGTATCGATAACGCCGGTCTGGCGAAGAACGCCCATAACCGCGGCGAGCGCGACGACGACTATTGCCGCCGCAATTAAAATCGCATATCTTACAGCGTTTTTATTTTGTTTCATTGTTATCCTCCTTTATATCCGCCCCGTTATCGGAAGCGGTTGCCGACGAGAAGAAATCGTCGGAACTTTTTTTATTTAAGTATTTAAAAATCCACTTTTTATCCCGCCACAAGCAGTATACGACTATCGCCGCGCCGATGACCGCCGACACGATACCCGTTAAAACCTGCGTTTTAAAGCCCCAGCCGGTCAAATTGAATTGCGCGTCGCGAAGCGGCTCTAATATCGCGCGGATGGTGCCGTAGCCGAACAAATACATGCCCGTGGTGTAGCCGAGTCGGTTCACGTTTTTGCGCTTCATATAGTAAGTGTAAAGCGCGGCAAACAGTGCCAAGTTAAGTAAGCCTTCGATGAAAAACAACGCAACGTGCCACTCTCCGTCCGCCGCGATATACACGCCGAAGGGGAAGTGCGCCGTAGTCACGCCGCCGTAAACTTCCTGGTTAAAGAAGTTGCCCCACCTGCCTATCGCCTGACCTAAGGGGAGCATTATGCCGCCCATATCGGCAATGGTGAAAAAGGGGATTTTTTTGATTTTGCTGACGATGAATATCGCAAGCGCGCCGCCCATCAC
>CAKQMM010000268.1 GCA_934254755.1 uncultured Clostridia bacterium | reverse complement strand
CCCCTCGATGAGCCGCTTTTACACCTTGTTGTATACTAAAAAACTTACTTTTAAAAAGACTGCGTAAACCGAGGCATTATATGAAAAACGACAGAAATTTCAAGAAAAATAAAATAAGGACGGGCATTATCGGTCTGGGACAGAGAGGTTCGACTCTGCTTACCACTATTCTTGCCTGCGACGAGGCGGAAGTCGTCGCTCTTTGCGACGTATATGCGGACAGAGTGGATTCCGCCGCCGAAAAAGTAAAGGAAAAGACGGGTAAAGACCCTAAGAAATTCGGCGATTATCACGAACTTTTATCCTGCGACGGTGTAGACGCCGTACTCGTAAGCATCGCGTGGGAAGAACACGTCAATATCGCCGTGGCGTGTATGGAGGCGGGCAAAATCTGCGCGCTCGAAGTGGGCGGTGCGTACTCCGTGGACGACTGCTGGCGTCTGGTTACGGCTTACGAAAGGACGGGTACGCCGATTATGATGATGGAAAATTGCTGCTTTGACAGGTTCGAACTGCTTTCTACGTCGCTTTGCCGAAACGGCGTACTCGGCGAAATAGTACATTGCCACGGCGCATACGGACACGATTTGCGCGACGAAATTCTCGGCGGCAAGGTAAACAGGCATTACCGTTTAAGAAATTATATAAATCGCAATTGCGAAAACTATCCCACGCACGAGTTAGGTCCTATTGCCAAAATTCTCGACGTAAACCGCGGCAACAAGTTTAAAAGTCTGGTTTCCGTTTCAAGCAAGGCGGCGGGACTTAAAGAGTTTGCTTTAAGCGACAAAAACCCCGATAAAAGCCTTATAGGTACGGATTTTAAACAGGGAGATATAGTAAGCACCGTGATAATCTGCGAAAACGGCGAAAGCGTAACGCTTACTCTCGATACTACTTTGCCCAGGTATTATTCGCGCGAATTTACCGTTCGCGGAACGAAAGGGCTTTGTAATCAGGAGGCGAATATGATTTTCCTCGACGGCGTAAACGACGTTCACGAGTTTTACGAACCCGAAAAGGCGATAGAAAAATATCTTAACAACGCGCGCGAATACGATAAATTTCAAGTCCCCGAATGGTTGAATATAACCGAAGAGGAAAAAGAACTCGGACACGGCGGAATGGACTACTTAATGTTTAAAGCGTTTTTCAAAGCCGTGCTGAACGGCGAAGAAATGCCGATAGACGTATACGACGCGGCAAGTTGGATGTGCGTTACCGCCCTTTCCGAAAAATCGGTCGCGTGCGGCGGGTTGGTGCAGGATTTCCCCGATTTTACGAGGGGCGAATGGAAAAACCGCGCCCGTAAAGACGTAACGAGTTTCCCCGAGGTGAAATAATGAAAATAAATTTTTTAGGCGACAGTATTACTTACGGCGTGGGCGCGTCGTCGCCCGAAAAGTGTTTTGTCAGCCGCGTTTCCGCGCTTACGGGAGCAGAGACTGATAACTACGGAATTTCGGGTACGAGAATAGCGCGCCAAAGCCGCCCTTCCGCGGATAAGACCTTCGATTACGACTTTTTAATGCGCTCCGAGGTTATGGATAAAAACGCCGATTTCGTTTTCGTTTTCGGCGGCACGAACGACTACGGACACGGCGACGCGCCCGTGGGCAGAACAGGCGAAAAAACGCCGTATACTTTTCTCGGCGCGGTTTCCTCGCTTATAGAGTACCTGCGCGGAATATACGGCGAAAAAAATATTTGTTTTATATTGCCCGCCCGTCAATATTACGAGAACGACGCTACGGGCGGCGGACACAGACGATTGCCCGCACCCGATTTTAAAGGCTACGTGGACCTTCTCAGAAGCGCGCTCGAAAGTTACGGCGTCGATTATATAGACTTGTATTCGCACGGTTTGCCAAAACCGGACACCGACGGCGCGAGCGAATATTTTATCGACGGACTGCACCCCAACGACAAAGGGCACGATTTTATCGCGCGGAAAATCTGCGAGTATTTAAAAACCCGTTTCGGATTATAAAAATTCCGCCGCCGCGAGAAAATCTCGCGGCGGCAAAAAAGACGATACGAGCCGTGAAAAATTTTTCACGGCTCGTATCGTCTTTGCGTAATGAAAGTCGTTTTACGTATTATCTGCGTATAATATCATA
>CAKQMM010000267.1 GCA_934254755.1 uncultured Clostridia bacterium | reverse complement strand
CTCTAACCCCGAAAGTCTTATAAGGTTTACCGCCATATCGTAAATTCTGACGGGCTCGCCCATATTCAGCACGTAAATTTCGCCGCCCTTAGCGTATGCGCCCGCCTGTAAAACGAGGGATACGGCTTCCGGAATAGTCATAAAGTATCTTATAATATCTTTATGGGTTACGGTTACCGGGCCGCCTTCTTTTATTTGCTCTTTAAAAAGCGGAATAACCGACCCGTTCGAGCCCAAAACGTTACCGAAACGAACCACCACGAATTCCGTTTTAGAGTGCTTGCCCATGGTTTGAATCATCATTTCGCAAATGCGCTTTGTCGCGCCCATCAAACTAGTGGGATTAACGGCTTTATCGGTGGAGATTTGCACGAACCTTTTAACGCCGTACTTATCCGCCGCCTTTATCAAATTATAAGTGCCCTGCACGTTGTTTTTAATCGCTTCGCACGGGCTTACTTCCATAAGCGGAACATGCTTGTGCGCCGCCGCGTGGAAAACTATATCGGGGCGATATTTATCGAATAAATCGTCCACTTTATGCGCCTCGCGAATGTTTGCGATAAGCGCAAGCAAGTTAAGTTCGGGGTGTTTGCGGAGAAGTTCCATCTGAATTTCGTATTCGTTATTTTCATAGCAGTCTACGATAATCAGTTGTTTAGGGTTATGCGAGGCTATCTGTCGACAAAGTTCGCTGCCTATCGAACCACCTCCGCCCGTGACCATGATCACGCGGTCTTTAATATACCCCATAACTTCATCGGTATTGACAACGACTTGCTCTCTACCCAAAAGGTCTCTCACGTCAACGTCGCGCATGTCTTGAAGCATAGCTTTACCGGTGATGAACTGATACACGCCGGGGATAATTTTGACGTTGCACTTCGTTTCGCTGCAAATTTTAATTATTTCGCTCACGCGCTTTTTGCCCGCCGACGGCATTGCGATAATAATCATGCCGACGTCGAACTTTTTAGCGTTTTCGACAATAGTGTCGGTACCGCCGACGATCATAACGCCGCAAATAGAGCTGCCTATTTTATTCGGGTCGTCGTCGATAATGCAAACCGGCGCCAAATTAACCTTGTCGGAAGTTTGCATTTCGCGGATAACCGTCGTGCCCGCGTCGCCGCCGCCGACGACCATGACGCGCGTCCTCTTCGGGTCTTCGATATAAATAAGCCGCCTGTCTTTAAAGTGCGACCATATTCTGTAACCGAAGCGTGAACCGCTCGTAAACAGACAAACGAATATCGCGTTCGTAACCGCCCAACGGAAAGAAAACCCTTCCTTAAAAATACCTTTTACCGCAAGGTTCATTAAAAGCACGAATAACGACGTTATGAGGATATGTATAAATTCGTCAAGCCCCTCGTATTTAAGAATGCCCGTGTACAACCTGAAAATTGCGAAAAGCATAATATATACCACCGTATTTATCAGGGTTATACATAAATAAATCGCAGTATCTTTTTTCAATTCTTCAAGTTGAAGACTGACTATAAGGTGCGAAATAATAAACGCCGCCGCAATGGATAGAATATCCGCCGCAACGAGCGCGCCTATTTTTATTCTTTTGTTTACGTTGAACTCTCGCATAACTCTCCGGCGCGGCACGATTTTTATCCGGGTAAACCGTCCTAATCTCCGCGCAAAACGAACTTCATCTTCCTATTACATAATGAATAGTTACTTAATTATTTTAACATACACGCGCGCGTAAGTCAACGGTTTGAAGATAACGTTCGATCGCGATAAAGCGATAGGGAAAACATTCCTTATCACTAACTACCTAAAAGGCGTCTTTTTAGTCCTTTTCCGCAACCGCTCGATGTAAAGCCGAGCGGGGACTGAACCCCGTCAAGCCTTAAAGCCGTCTTTTTTGCCTGTTTCGGCAAATCTTTGCTTGAAGTATTCGTATACATCTGCGCAAACCTTTGCTAAAACTGCCTGAAAAATGCGGCTTTAAGGTGCCTTGCATTTTAACGGCGATAAATTTAGATAAATCAAGGCAAACGAGCGCAGCATTACTAACCCGTATTGCAAGCGAGTTTAACACTGATTTAGCAAATTTTGCGCCGTTAAAACTTAATGCGGTTCAGTCACCGTTCGGCTAACAC
>CAKQMM010000266.1 GCA_934254755.1 uncultured Clostridia bacterium | reverse complement strand
TCGTCACGGCGGGAGTTTGCGGAAACCTTCTCGTTAGTGTACTCGTCGATTTCTTCGTCCTCGTCGTCCATCGCCTCTTCCTCTTCGATTTGAGAAAGCGATAGCATTTCTTCTTCGTCGTCGCCTTTATTAGAGATAACTTCTTTTTCGTCGTCGTCAAGGTATTGACGCCATTCTTCGTCTTTATCAAAGTCAACGTCCTGCTCGCTTTTTTCTTTATTGAATTCCATTTCTTCGCGGCAGACGCTGCACATTTCTTCGTCGTCGTTTATATATCTTTGTTTACAAACGGGGCAAAGAATTTGTTCTTTAAGTTCGTCGTCCTCAACAGAAAACATCATCTGCGGACCGATTTTAAGTTCCGCCTTGCAAACGTCGCAATACCCTTGACCGTCAAGAATATAGTTGAGCTCGCAGCGCGGACACAAAACGTAATGCGCCATATAAACTCCTTCGTCGGTTATATAACTTAGTAACTTTACGATACGCCGCGGCTTTTGCGTTAAGCAAAAAGCGCAAAACGCGCCCCGTATAAATCGTATCGCTTGACTATTATAATCACTGCCGTGGAATTTGTAAACGGTTTTTTGCAGATTTTTCGTTTTTTTTGCAAAAAATTTTATTATAGCGCGGTATTTTAATTGTTTTGCTGACTAAAATGCGTTAAAAACAACGTTATAAAGGCTTATTTTTCCGCAAATAACCCCGCATTTTAGGTTTTGGGCGCGTTCTATGCGCCTTCAAGCAGCATTTTGTCGGCAATCAGGGCGATAAATTCGCCGTTGGTGGGTTTCTCGTTACCGACGTAAGCGCGTATTCCGAGCAGTGTGTTTATCGTTTCAATTCTGCCTCTGTTCCAGGCAACTTCGATAGCGTGGCGTATGGCGCGTTCGACTTTACTTGCGGTCGTCTGATATTTTTCGCCTATCATAGGATAGAGTTGCTTAGTTATATTGTTTATAACGTCGGGGTTATCGACCGCCATTTTAACCCCTTCACGCAAATAATAATATCCTTTAATATGCGGCGGTATACCTACCGAAATAAATATTTTACTTATTTTTTCGTCGAGCGTGCCACGCTTCTTTTCAAAAGACGTATCTTTTATAACGGTACTTTCCGTGTCGGTAAGTTCCATAAGCCTCGTTTTCAAAATATCTTCCTTGAACGGCTTTACTATATAGTATAGCGCGTCAAGCGCAAGCGCTTTGCGGATGATTTCTTCGCGGGTAAAACAGCTGACCACCATCGCTTTTACGCGCTGACCCGACCTTTTAATTTCGTTTAACACGCCGAAGCCGTCAACTTCTTTTAAAATTATCCCCGTCACGACGATTTCGGGCTTTAAATTCTTAATCATCTCTATGCCCTTTTCGCCGTCCGTCGATACGCCGACGACTAAGTAGTCGTCAAGTTCCTCAACCGCTCTTTTAATTGAAGCGATTGACGCTTCGCTGTCTTGCAGAATTACCACGCTGTGTTTCATTTTTTATTTTACCCACCTATTTATTTTTTCGCGAATTTTTTTTAATTTACACGAAATTTTAACATTGAAATTATTATAGTATATTTTTGTTCAAAAATAAAGCGTTTCAACGTAAAAAATTTGTACAATATTTAAAATTTTTGTCGAATTTTAAAAATAGTATGCCTTTTTTGAAAAAGCGTGGCGTTATACACTATGAAATCAGCGCAAAAAATGTTAAAACTAATCGCAATTTTTTGAAATATAAAGAATTAAACGATATCTGAAAGCGCAAAAAGGCGGTCAAAAAATAAACCGTAGCCCGTTAAAACGCCCCGAAAGTTTTCGGCTTTCGGGGCTAAGGTTATAGTTTTTTAAAAAATTTTTTACAAAAATATTTTTGATTGTGTTAAAGTTTTGTGAATACAGCAATCACTTTAATCGCTTCGTTGTATTTATAAACGCTGCCGGTTGTAAGCTGCTCGCCCGTTGACCGTATAACGCCGTCTGCGCCGACCTCACCGACACACCAACCGACAAAGTTATACCCGTCGTAATTAAGGTTTACGCCGCTGCCTTCGATTCCTTCCATTTTAAGCACGTCGTTATGCGAAATCTGACGGACGAACGTTTCTTTCGCCCCGGAGTCGTCTTTAACAA
>CAKQMM010000265.1 GCA_934254755.1 uncultured Clostridia bacterium | reverse complement strand
ACGTACTGGCGGGCGAATGCAGGTTCGATAATATTGTCTACGCAACCGATTTTAGCCGCGTTGAACGCGTCCTGACTTTCGGCGTATTTTTCTTTGACTTCGTCAAGCTTATTTTCGTCAATGGTGCCGAATTCGACTGCCGCGCCGGCAACCCCGTCCATAAGCGAAATTTTAGCGTCGGCAAACGCGTAAACGTAAGCGTTGCCGAATTCTTTCGACGCAAACGCCGTGTAGCCAAGCCCTATTGCTTTGCCGTAAACGACGGTGATTCTGTCAAGGTCGCTTAAACCGTATAAAAGATTGGTGAGTTCGACCATAACCGCGCTGTTGTTCGTCTTAACGTCGGCCTTAATACCTTTAACGTTTACGAGCGTCAAAACGGGCATATTGTTGCCGCTAGCGTAGTTTACGAAGTTTTTGACTTTAAGCACGTTTTCAAGGGTAAGTTCGACCCCGTCTTCGCCGCCGTCGAAAGCGATAACCGCCGTCGAAACGCCGCCGACTCTGCCGATACCCGTGATGACTTCGGGAACGTAACCCGCGCCGAGTTCGACGAAGGTGTTTTTGTCGTAAACCGCGTCGATAACTTCTTTTGCGGTGTGGCTGTCGTTAAGCTTTGCGGAAGACCTGTTCAAATCGTCGTCCGTATCGACCAAAAGACCGCCGAAATCGGGGAGTAAACCGAGAATTTTAATTATCGAATCTTTAACTTCGTCAAGCGATTTAACCGCGAAAGTTTTAACGCCGTTGTTGCTTTTTGCTCCGAAAAGAACAGACTTATCGACAGTATCTTTTTGCGAAGCGGCGATAACAGCGGGGCTAGTATACGCGATAGACGCGCCGCCCACGACGTAAGTATAATCGGCAACGGCGGCAAGCATAGCCGCGGAGCCTAAAACGTCGCCCACTGCGATTAAAAATTGCGGGATAACGCCTTTAAGAGCGTTTGCGGTTGCAATAACCGAAGCAACCCCCTCCATTACGCCCACGCCTTCGCCGACCTGAACGCCTTGCGTGTCCATAAGGTAAATTACGGGAAGTTGAGCTTTTTCCGCTTTCTTCAAGCACGCGGTGATTTTTTCACAGTTCGCTTTCGTAAGACCGCCGTTTAAAATCTTGCCGTTCTGGGCAACGACGTAAACGGGATAATCGTCAACGGTCGCGTAGCCGGTGACCACGCCCAAACCGTCTTCGTCTTCACCGAAAAACTCATTCTTATAAAAAGAATAAGCGTTCAGCTCGACGAAACTCGATTCATCGACGATTTCGGAAAGTTTTTTTCTGATATCGCCCGACTTTTCAAGGAGCTTCGCCTTACGAACGTTAAGTAAATCGATAATATTCATAAATGCCTCCATTTTATTTTTAAGCTTGGTTTGACGAGCAAGTTAAAACGACAAAATTCGTAAACGCCCTACTCGTCCATCATACTTTTAACATTATAGCTTAATCGCGCGCAAAAAGCAATAGTTATTTTCAATAAAATTCGATAAATTTTGCGTAGGGAAAACATTCCTTATCACCGATTACCTAAAAGACGGCTTTTTAGCCCTTTTCCGCAACCGCTCGATTGCGGTACGTTCAGTACGACTACCTCGCGCTTGCAAAAAATCATCTAAAAATGCGCTCTTTTAGGTGCGAAGCATTTTTGCGGAGAAGAAATCGCTGCTTGCAACTTGGTTTTTGCAAGGCAAACGACCGAAATTGTACTTGCGTACATTGACGGGAGTTTAACACAGCAAAAACCGATTTATGCCCGCAAAAATAATTAGTGATGAAGAGTGTTTTCCCTAACGTCATACCGATATTTAAAAACGGGGTATATGTTTACAAGCGAGAACATAAAAAGCAGCCGACGGCTGCCGGGTCGTTGTGAGCGCCGACCCCTACGATTTTCTAACCGCTACCCACTAACCAGCAAATAAAAAAACGCCTTGCGTAGCCGCAAAGCGTTTTATGCTTATTAAGTTATCTGACGTTTACCGTCGACAAGAAGTTCACGAAAGCTGCGATGCCTTGCGCGTCCTTTTTAAATACCGCGGTGTTTTTAAGAATTTCCGCCCCCACGTGGTCTACGTACGCAACGATTTTTTCGTACGCGCTTTCGGGTGTTTTAAAGGTTCCGAAT
>CAKQMM010000264.1 GCA_934254755.1 uncultured Clostridia bacterium | reverse complement strand
ATTTTAAATTACGAACATTTGTTCGCATATATGATAAAAAAATAATGGTGACAGATTTTGACTTTTTTTAATCTTTTTCGCCAAAAATATTCGACAATATCTTATATTTTTCGATTTTAAAAATCGAAGGAAATCGAAAAAACTCAAAAAATGTCGATATTTGTTAGAAAAATTAAAAGTTTTATTTCAATAGTTTTCACAATTAACATTCTCAAAAAAAACGGTTGTCATCGGGCGCGTTTACTGTTATAATAAATTATAATTAAAACAAGTAAGGCGTACGCATACCGCGCCCCGCCTTTAACCATTTGCCTATGAAAAAACGTTTATTATTTTCGCTTGCATTTGCATTTTTAATATTTTCTGCGTCGGCGTTTATTTTCGCTTCCCCTAAAACCGCAAAAGCGGAAAACGAAGCTACGGTTGAAGTAACACCGTTTATGCCGATGACCGCGCTCGAATTTTTAGATTTAACCGCTCCGAAAGCGGTCGCTTATACCGACGACAAAAACCTTATCATTTCAGGCTATGAGGGCGGCGTTCCGTACGTGTACGTTATTAAGGACGACGGCGCGGCGCGCGAATATAAAAAAATTAAGCTTGACGCAACTAAAGAAGTCAACTGCGTTTATATGGTGGGCGACTATATTTTGTACCTCGACGGTATCGAAATTTACGCCAAAAACGTATACGGCGACGAAGCGGCTTACGAAACGGGCGTGGGCGCAAGCAATTCTTTCAGCGTGCGCGGCAGTAAACTTATCTGCAACACCTCAAACGACGTGAGAACTTACACCGTGACGGTAGGCGCGGACGGAAAGCCCCTGTTTTCAAACGAAAAAAGGGAAGCGGCGACCGACCCGCTCTACTGCATGATAGACGAGGCGGGCACTTGCTACTACTCCACCAAAAGTAACGACGTTTGCGCCATTTATTCCGATTACAGGCAAGAAACCATAATTACACTGCCGGAAGTCGCGACGTATATGACCGAAATTAACGGATACGTTTACTTTACCACCAAAAGCGGACTGTATAAGTTCGGCACGCAAAATAAAACGGCCGAAGTTACGACTATTTACGAAGCAAACGTTACGGCGACGAATTTAGGCGAATTAAAATCTCCGCAGGGCTTAGCCGAAAGAAACGGCAAACTTTTAATTGCCGACGATAAGCTTAACTGCGTGCAAGAAATCGACCCCGCGAACGATAAATTCACCACTTTTGCGATAACCACCGAATCTACCGCGAACTATCGCTTGACAAAAAACGCCGAAAAATTAGCGTTAAGCGAAAATTACGTTTACGCGCTTGACGACGCTTTCACCCCGCAAGGCGCGCCGCACACCTATAAGCGCATAGTAAAAACAACTATTTCGGGCGAAAAACGCTACTATAAAATCAGCCTTGACGAGATAAACGCATTAGACGAACCGGGCAACGTTTTATTCGCCGCGTCGGACGACTATATATTAACCTATGACGGGCGCGACAAAATCGCTTTATATAAACAAAACGAATCAAGCGGCGAAATCGCGCTTGAAAAAGTTTTTGAAACGGAATCTACGGCGACCGCTTTAACCTACCTTGACGGCGCGTTTTACTACGCAAAAACCGAGATAAACAGATTAAGCCGCAACGAAAATTACACGCAGGTTTATAAAATAGACTACCCCGACGCGGAAAACGAACTTGAAGAAGTAGAAGTTACCAAACTTTTGAAAGACGAACAAGTTATGTCGCCCTGCATAGACTTAGCGACCGACGTTTTCGGCGGAATTTATCTTTTAACTTATAACGCCGACGACGATAAAACGACCGTTTATAAGGTTGACGAAGGTATGCTCTACTCAATAACCGCGGGCGGCAAACCTGCGGGCGGCGTTTCGCTCGACTTTTTCGGGTGCGCTTTCTACGCGAGAGATGACGGCAAAATTATTAAAATGAACTTTACCGACGAAACGGCGACCGAGTTCGACGTAAACATGCCGTCGAACTTGCCGCTTAAAGATTTGCGGCTGGACTATCACCGCGACGCGGCTTTCGTCTTATCGACGGCGTGCATTTTCAAAACCGTTCCCGCAACCTTAAAAATCGAGAACTTATCGAAAGTTTCGGCTACGACTCTCAAT
>CAKQMM010000263.1 GCA_934254755.1 uncultured Clostridia bacterium | reverse complement strand
TCCCACGGCGGTAAAAAAAGGCTACGGCTTTTCGGGTTGGCTTAATAACGGCGAAGTTTTTACCACTGCGTCTTTCAGCTCCGAATTAACGCTTAAACTTACGCCCGAATTTACGTCCCGTTCCTACGTATTTAATTACAACTATGAAGGCGACTTAATGCGCGGCGACGAAGAGGCCGCTAAAACCGAAACCGTTGCTTATGAAGATTTAGGCGATTTTACGCTTCCCGCCGCAATTAAACGCGGCTACACTTTTGAGGGTTGGTTAAACGGCGACGAAGAGTTCGATTTATCCGCGCTCGATGAAGAAGCAACTTATAATTTAACGCCCGAATTTACCGTAAACACGTATACGATTGTTTATCGTTTTGACGGCGACCTAATGCGCGGCGGCGTTAAGCTTACGAACAAAACCGAAACGGTTACTTTTGATAAATTGAACGAATACGAAACGCCCGTCGCAGTCAAAAAAGGCTACGCCTTTGTCGGGTGGATGAACGGCACTATGCCGTTTGATAAATCGGGTGTGGACGCGTCCGCAACCTTTACGTTGACGCCGTCGTTTAATATAAACTCTTATTCGGTAACGTATTATTTAACCGAAGACGACGCACAAAACGAACAAGGCGCAATATTAACCGAAACGGTTGAATACGAAGATAATTACGCAGTCAAATATCAAAAATATTTAATCGAAAATACCGATATCGACAAGGACGCTCGGTTTAACTACGATATTATCGGTTGGAAAATTTCAGATGGCGAAAATTACGCCGGCGGCACGTATGAGTTCGATTGCGATATTAAACTTGTTGCCGTATTAAGTAACGAAAGCGGTACAAACTTTAAAGTTACTTTGTGGAAAGGAAACGTCTATATAGGCGAATCGGACGCGACGTTTAATGAAGTTCTTACGATTGTCTTTCCGTCTCAAGAATTATCCGCGGTGAAAAAGGGATATCACCTTACGTGGAAAAATGCCCAAGGCGAAGAGATTGTTTCGGGTGACAGATACGGTTATAGGTATTCCATGAAGCTTTATTTGACTGAAGAGGCAAACCAAGCTACCGTAAACTTCGAAGTCGTAGGCGGCGATACCGCAAGGTTTATCAATCTTAAAACCGACTCTGCGTCTTTGACGACGGGCGGCAAACACCCGACGATTCAAATCGAAGCAAACGCAAGCTATGCGGGCGGCACGGTAAGTTTAGAAGCGAGAGACGGTAAAACTTTCGTTAAGCTCAAAAAAGCCGATAATAAAGTATACGTTTACGAATTAAAGTGGAGCCTTGAAGAGATCGGTAACGAAAAGCCCACGAAATTCTACGATACAACCAAAGACGTTATCGTAGAAAACGACGGCTCGATTATAACTCTTTACGCTTTCTTTGACGAGCTCAATGAAACGCCCAACGCATAAAACAACTTAAAACTAAAACCCCGCTTGCGGATTCCGCAAGCGGGGCTTTCGTTATCTGTTTATTTCTATATTGTCGGTGCGTTTCGTCACCGCACGTTATGGTTATTTGCCCACAACGGGACGTCGGGGCGGCGACCCCTACGGGTGACTAATCACTAAACAATATCCGCTAAATCAAACAATTCTCATTTCGTATTCGTTGTTGTGGGCGTTCGTTATAAGGTTATAAACGTCTTGCGCGAAAACGTCGCGCTCAAACACCTTTTTCGCGGTCGAAGAGAGTAAATTCACGTCGTTTTTGCGGGTCAAAAGGGGGTAAGCGGACTTGCTTAACGCGCTCAGCACATCGCTATCTTTGCGGACGGCAAGCACCTTTAAATACAAATCGCTTTCAAGCGCGTCGAAAACGAGCGACTTTTTAATTTTCAGCAAGCACGATATTAAAATGCGTTTAAGCCGCGCTTCGGTGTAGCGTTTGGTGCGCAACTTTTCAAGCAACTCGTCGAGCGTAAAATTATCTTTAACAAGCGCTTTAATGCGGTTTTCAAGCCCTTCGGTGCAGTCTAAAATATTTTTAAGTTTTTGTTTGTCGGTCGATAAAAGAGAGTAAATTATAAGTTCGTCCGCGCTCGGCAAGGTTTTCGGTAAATCTTTATAAACAAACGCGGGAACGGCGGGCTTAATTTTAGAAAAATTGCCGTTTTTTATCGCCGCGCGTATCGCTAAAGCGGAGGGGTTTAGTTTATCTAAACTCTCGTCGTTATATCCCGCCCCCACGCGCGGGATAGGGT
>CAKQMM010000262.1 GCA_934254755.1 uncultured Clostridia bacterium | reverse complement strand
GAAGACGATTGCGCCTTCGTTCATGCTCTTAACCATTTCTTCCGTTAAAAGACCGGGTGCGGAAACGCCTACGAACACGTCCGCGCCGACCATAGCGTCTTTAAGCGAACCCGTAACGTGATGTTTGTTGGTGAACGCGGCGATTTTTTGTTTCGCTTCGTCAAGCCTCGGGTCGCCTTCGCAGATGATGCCTTTACGGTCGCAGACAATAACTTCTTTTACGCCGAGTTTGATTAAAAGCTTAGCGATTGCAACGCCCGCCGCGCCTGCGCCGCTGAACACGACTTTAAGGTCGCCTATATTTTTCTTAACGATTTTAAGTGCGTTTATAAGAGCCGCCGCGGTGACGATTGCGGTGCCGTGCTGATCGTCGTGGAAAACGGGGATATCTACTTCGGGGTCGGCTTTGAGTCTTTCTTCTATCTCGAAGCAACGGGGAGCGGAAATGTCTTCGAGGTTTACGCCGCCGAAGCTGCCCGCCAAAAGTTTAACCGTTTTAACTATATCGTCGGTAGATTTGCTTCTTACGCAAAGAGGAATGGCGTTTACGTTTCCGAATTCTTTAAACAAAACGCACTTACCTTCCATAACGGGCAT
Organism: uncultured Clostridia bacterium; assembly: GCA_934254755.1. Taxonomy (GTDB): domain Bacteria; phylum Bacillota; class Clostridia; order Christensenellales; family Borkfalkiaceae; genus HGM11412. Next base: position 1,635 of record CAKQMM010000262.1, on the reverse strand, counting down.
GCCCGCTTCGGGTCCGATATCGCCTAAGCCTAAAACGGCGGTTCCGTCGGTTATAACGGCGACGGTGTTCCATCTTCCCGTAAGTTCAAAAGATTTATCGTAGTCTTTCTGAATTTCAAGGCACGCCGCGGCAACGCCGGGGGTGTACGCAAGCGACAACGCTTCCTTGCTGTCAACTTTGACTTTGGAAACTATATCGAGTTTACCTTTCCATTCATAGTGTTTTTTAAGTGATTCAGCATCATAATTCATATTTAAAAATCTCCATAGGCATAGCCTGAATTTTATTTCCGTGCGAAATTATACTCTTTACGCGGCGTTTAGTCAATTATTTTGTGAAATTTTATCCGCTTTTGTGCGTTTAAAGCTCCGTTTTAAAAAATAGCTTTAAAAAAACCGCAACTTGTCCCGTTTTTGGTGCAATAAATGCGATATAGTGTAGTACTACGACAAAATCGGAATAAAAGTCGCATCATTTAAGGAGAAAAATTGTTTTGAACGATTTAATCGGAAAAGGAAAAGCAAACGGCTCATTAAAAAAGGAAGGGAAAAGCGAATACGAACAACTCAGCGTGTACGACGCTATTTTTAATCTGGCGCAAAGATTGGGTAAATCGAGCTCTTCCGATATAGACAAACTCTTAAACGAAATAACCGCGGCGAAAAAAAGCGCGTTACAGCGAGAAAAGGAAGAGCGCGAGCGTAAAGAGGCGGAAGAACGCGAACGGTTGCTCGAAAAAGAAAGAGAAGAAGAAAAACAGCGCATAAAAAACGCCACGAGTATGGACTTGCCGCTCGATTTTGAAAACGCCTTTTCGCGTGACGAAGAGGCTAAGAAAGTGCGCGTGGACTCGCCGCAGGACGGGCTTATCGCGAGCATCGGTAACCTCGGCAGAGTGGATATAGAATATATATCGGAAATAAGCGGATGCGATTTAAAAACGGTTATCGAAAGTTTAAAAGGCTCTATTTATCAAAACCCCGACACGTGGGGCGAGTGCTTTTATAAAGGCTGGGAATCTGCCGACGAATACTTATCCGGCAATCTTATAAAAAAATGGCGGGCGGCGCGCGCGGCGAGCAGGACGTATAACGGGTGGTTCGACAGAAACGTTGCCGCGATCGATAAAATTTTGCCTGCCCGCGCGAGGGCGGAAGATATTTTCGTGACGCTCGGTTCGCCGTGGGTTCCGAGCGACGTTATCGACGAATTTATCGAATATTTGCTGGGGCGCTCGTGGGCGTCGGGGCTTTCGTCGTGCGCCGTTATACACGACGAAATTACCGGCACGTGGGAAATTCCCTCAAAAACGCGTTACGACGGCAGCGCGTTATCGTATAAGCGATACGGAACGCGCCGCATAGGCGCGCTTTATATCATTGAAAAAATGCTCAATTTAAAAACCGTAGTCGTAAAAGACGAAGTCGTTTGCAAAACGAGCGCGTCAGGGGTTCGCAGAGAGATAAATAAAGAAGAAACTGCGCTTGCCATCGAAAAACAAAACCTCATCGAAAAAGAGTTCAAAGAGTGGGTGTGGCGTGAAGCAACCCGCAGAAACAGACTGATAGATATTTATCAGGACAAGTACGTGTATAAGACGAGAAGGTACGACGGGGCGTTTTTAACCTTCCCCG
>CAKQMM010000261.1 GCA_934254755.1 uncultured Clostridia bacterium | reverse complement strand
ACAAAAAATTGATAGCCGAATTTTTGAAAACTCTCTCCTACCCCCTTTACTTTCTCGACTTTGAAACGATGCAGGAAGCCATTCCTATTTTTGACGGCGCTAAGCCTTATGCGCAAATACCTTTCCAATATTCGCTGCACTATATAGAGCGCGAAAACGGCGAACTTAAACATAAAGAGTTTTTGGGCGTTTCGGGCGAAGACCCGCGGCGCAAAATCGCCGAAAGTTTGTGCGAAAATATTCCCGAAAACGTTTGCGTGCTCGCGTATAACAAGAAGTTTGAATGCGGAAGATTGAAAGAGCTTGCCGAACGGTTCCCCGATTTATCGAAACTTTTATTGAATATAAAAACAACGTGAAAGATTTGCTCGTTCCGTTCCGTAAAGGCGGATATTACAATAAGGGGATGGGCGGCTCGTTCTCGATAAAAAGCGTTTTGCCCGCAATCTTCCCGAATGACCCGGAGCTTGATTATCATAACCTCGAAGGCGTGCACAACGGCGACGAAGCTATGACTATTTTTCCGCTCATTAAAGATATGCCTATAGACGAACAAATCAAAGCGCGCAAAAATTTGCTTGAATATTGTAAACTCGATACGCTCGCTTTGGTTAAGGTGTGGCAAGAATTAACGCGAGTTTTAAACGACTGACGCGCCCGCCTCGCGGGGTTTGCTTACTGCGTTTATGGGTGTCGCACAGGCTTGTTTGTTGCGTTTTAGGGCGTAGCATGGGCTTGCTTATTGTGTTTATGGGCGGTTTTATCGTTGAGAAAGCCCGTTTATCGTCCGACGGAACGTTTCGCGCAAGTGCTATTTTCAAAAAATATATTTAACCGATAAAATTTAAAAAATCTTTTGACTTTATCGTTTTTATGTGTTATTATATTTAGGCTGGTTAAGAAAGTGGGTAAGAAAGCGTAAAAAAGTGCGGCTTTTCGGCTCAGAATTCAACGCCCCGCTCGCTTAACCGGCTTACAATTTATGTTTGAGCTGTGGAGAAGTACCCAAGTGGCTGAAGGGGCTCCCCTGCTAAGGGAGTAGTGTGAGATAATCGCAGCGCGGGTTCAAATCCCGCCTTCTCCGCCAAGTGAAACTCGTTTGAACCCTTGAGGTTCAAGCGAGTTTTTGTTTTTGTGGCTTGATTTTTCGTTTTTGTTATAGTAGTCTGCACATTTTATATCGGTCAAGCATTTGCTATCGGCTTCGTTCCAAGTATCAATAAGGTTTTTTGTGTCTTTTCTGCTTATCGCAGTGGAATATAAAGAATGTTGGCTAATTGCCAATATAATAAATACTCGGTTTAACGTAAATTTCTTATTCGTACCCTATAACGGGATGAACGGCGTTCGGGTTCGGATATTCTTTGTTTTTCATATTTTACTCTCTTTTTGCGGCAAATCAAACGTCGTTTCGCTTTATTTTCTTTTAAGTTCGGCGACTAAAAAGTCAAAAAACTTTTCGCTTATGCCCGAATTTTTGCGGCTTGTAAGATACAGAATTATCTCGCGCTTCATATCGGGTTTAACTATATCTAAAAGTTTAATGTTTTTATGGGTGATTTTCCCCCAGGAAAATTCCGGCCAGAACGCAACCCCCACGCCCGCCGCGATAAGGTTTTTTACGGCGATAAGCGAATCGCTTTCAAAAGTAACGCGCGGCTTAAAACCCGCGTACTCGCAATACGCGTCGCATAACGGGCGGAAACGGCGGGACCCCGAAAGCGCGATAAATTCGCTGCTTTTAAGTTCAATAAGCTCGATTTTTTCTTTTTTAGCAAGCGGACTTTCTATCGGCACGGCAACGTGAATTTTTTCTTCGATAAGCGCGCGTTTTTTAACGTTTACGAAACTGTCGTAATTTTTCGCGTTCGTTAAAATTTCGATGTCGGCGTTCGTTTCGTTTTCTTTACGTATCATTTTAAACATAACGTTCGGGTAAATTTTTTTAAATTTTATAATAATATCCGTCGTTATCGTAGACGCGGCAAGCACGTTTATCGACACCGTGTTTTCGTTTAAATCGGTAAAATTTTTGATAGCGACGGGCAAAACGTCAAGCTCGTCGATAATCGGTTCGATTTTTTCTTTCAAAAATTCGCCGTATTCGCTTAACTTGACGCCCCGCCCCGCTTTATAAAAAAGTTTGATATTCAGCTCGTCTTCAAGCGCTTTTATAGATTTTGTGAGCGCAGGCTGAGCGATATGCAGGTTTTCGGCAGCCTTTGTGATATGC
>CAKQMM010000260.1 GCA_934254755.1 uncultured Clostridia bacterium | reverse complement strand
CCGGGGATCTGCCCCGATTCTTTCTGAGCTTTTCTTATGTTATTAAGCCATTCTTCCAAACTTTTTTCGCCCTGCAAGTGCAAAAGCATATGCTCGCATGACATAGAAGCGTCGCCCGTCCAGCCGTTCTTTTCGCGGTGCGGGCAATCGGTCGGAAAATAGTAGAAGTTCGATTTATCCGAATTGACCGCCATTTTGTAAAGGGTGTTTAACGTTACGTCGGAACACTCGAAGTCGGCGCGCGATTTTAAGCTTGAACTCATCACCAAAAACTCGAAGGCGTCAAGGGTTGCCTGCTCGGCGGTCAAACCTTCAACGCACAAGTATCTGAACCCGTCGTACTTAAAAGTAGGCGTAAAAACTTCTTCGCCGTCGCCTTTTAAAATATATTCGTCGCACTGACCGTAGTCAAGGTAAAGTTTATAGTCCTTATGCCACTCGAACATCGTCGTAAACATCGAAAACTTGCCGTCCTGCAAATATTCGCCGTGGTGGATAGTGATTTTTTGCCCCCTTTTACCCTTGATTTTCAAGCGGGAAACGCCCGCTGAATTAAGCCCGAAGTCGTAAACGTAAACGTTTTTGCGGAAGCTGTCGGGAAACGGTTCCGCTCCGCTTTCGGGGGTTTTATACGATAGCGGTATTTCGTCGAAAAATTTAACGGAAACAGGCTTCAAAACCTTGTAAACCTTAATGGGTTCGACGGTGCAAAGCTTTCTTTCGCCTTTCGGCATGGTTATTTTTACGGCGCTTTGCCATGAATCGTCGTTAAAATCGGGCAAATTCCAGCCCGCAATTTCGTCGCGCGCGTCGTAAAGCATGCCCATTCTCACGTCGTTGCGCTTAATGGGCGACGGGTGAGTTTTAAAACTCTCGTCCGATTCGAACGTTATGGTTTTGTCGCCCGATTTTGCCTCGAATGAAAGCGCAAGGCACACCGCCCCGCGGCAGTCCGCCTGTTCAAAGTCCCACACGAACCCGCCGAAAGAGTTTCTGAACCCGTTGCCGAGGACAACGCCTATCGCGTTTTTGCCCGTTTTAAGGTAGGGTTTAACGTCGTAATTATCGTAGTAGCAGATATCGTCGGGGTTAGAAATATAGGGTGCAAGCGCGCCTTTCGTTATATTTACGCCGTTTATATAAAGCTCGTAAAATCCTAAGCCGCAAATTGTAATTTCGGCTGATTCGGGCGTAAAATCAAGATTAAAAGTTTTGCGTAAATACGGCGCGGGTACAACGTTCGTAAAGTCCGCAACGTCGTAATTTGCCGCAATGAATTTTTTAGATAAAAGCATATAAAGCTCCTGTTTTTCGTTAAATTAAAAAACGAAAAGCAAATTTATTCGATATGATAAATTATACAGTATCGTTATAATTATTTCAATAGTTATTATAATTTTGGCGTAAAATTTTACGCGCCGAATTTATATGCGCATATTTTCGCGCAAACGCTTTTTAACGCAAGTTTTTGCAAAAACCCCGCAAGGGGTTTAAAGATTTTGCCGCAAGGCAAAAGATTATCTTCTTATATTATAATATTTTAAGTGACCATATATTGTCGCTTAACGAAAAAGCGGCCTTAAATAAGGTCGCTTTCATTGATAAAATCTTGTAATTTTTAAGACCGGCTTTTAAATTTTAAGGCTATCCGCCCATGCTTTCATAGCGGCGGAGTCATAGCCGTTTAAAACTTTGCCGTCTAAAATCTTTGCGCCCGTGTTAAGCTTACGTAAAACTTCGGCGGTCTTACCCATTCCGCTCCCGCCGCTCGTCGCAAACGGAACAACGGTTTTACCGTTAAAATCGTAACTTTCCAAAAAAGTATTTATAATCGTCGGCGCGACGTACCACCAGATGGGGAAGCCCACGAAAACGACGTCGTAATCGCCCATATCGTCAAGTTTACTTTTGATAGCGGGGCGGGAAGTAAAATCGTTCATTTCAACCGTACTGCGGCTATTTTTGTCCGTCCAGTCAAGGTCTGCGGCGGTGTAAGGGGTTTCGGGCTCTATCTCGAATAAGTCCGCATTTATAGTTTTGGCAAGCGTTTCGGCGGTTTTTTCGGTAACGCCGCTTGCAGAAAAATATGCAACCAAAGTTTTACCCATAAAAACATCTCCTTTTTTATTTGTATTTTTATTTTAACCCCCGCTTTTAATTTTTGTAAAGCGAATTTTTAGCCCGCCGTAAAGCGAGCGGGCAAGTGTTTTCAACCGCCCGTAAAGAAGACGATATCCCCGTTTT
>CAKQMM010000259.1 GCA_934254755.1 uncultured Clostridia bacterium | reverse complement strand
CTTTGACGGCGAGAATGTAATTTAAAAACTCTGTATCGAAGTCTTTATCCCCCGCCGCTTCCGCCTCGGGCAGAATTTTATGCGCAAGTTCGTCGCACTTAAAAGTGACGACGGGTTTATTTTCTTTTGCGCGCCCGCTTGTGAGCCTTTTATAAAGCGCGGGCAAAAACTTATCCGCTACGTTCTTATGAACGAGCAGCACTTCTTCAGCATTGCATACCGACGGGCGGGAAGCTTTCGCGTTTTCAATAACTTTAATCGCCTTATCAAGGTCTGCGCTTTCGTCCACGAAAATATGGCAAATGCCCGTACCCGTTTCTATCACGGGAACGGTTGCGTTTTCGACGCAGGCTTTTATAAGCCCCGCCCCGCCACGCGGAATAAGCAAATCCACAAACCCCTTTGCCCGCATAATTTCGTTTGCGCTGTCTCTTGACGTATCTTCGATAAAGTTTATAAGATTTTCGTCTTCGCCCGCTTTTTTAAGCCCTTTGCGAAGAGCCTTAACTATCTCGTAAGAGGAATTGAAGGCTTCCTTTCCGCCCCTTAAAACGCTGACGTTGCCGCTTTTTAAGCACAGCGCGGCGGCGTCCGACGTTACGTTCGGGCGGCTTTCGTAAATTATCGCTACGACGCCGAGCGGAACGCGCACTTTTTTAATATCGAGCCCGTTTTCAGCCGTTATATGCTCAATAACTTCGCCGACGGGGTCTTTTAAAGATATAAGCGCGGTTATGCCGTCCGCCATACCCTTAATGCGCTCTTCGCTCAGCGACAAGCGGTCGATCATAACGTCGGTTAAAACCCCGCGGGAACGCTCGACGTCGATTTTATTCGCCTTTAATATCTCGCCCGCGCTCTCGATTAAACTTTCCGCCATAAATTTAAGGGCGGCGTTTTTGCGCGCGGCGGTAAGTTCGTTAATTTTCAGCGACGCTATTTTCGCGCCGTTTAAAACGTTAGCGGTTGATTTCATTTATTCCACCTTTTATTAAGCTTTTTTAAAGCGGGTTCCGACCGGTTTTCCGTCCACGATATCGTAAATAAGCGACGGGTTCGCGCCGTTTGCTATGACCATTTCAACCCCGCGGCTCATGCAGAGTTTTGCCGCGCCGAGTTTGGTCTTCATTCCGCCCGTGCCGCGGCTTGTACCCTTGCCGCCGCCGAGGCTTTCGATTTTTTCGTCTATTTCGGTAATTTCGGGAATAAGTTTTGCGGTTTTATCAAGGTGCGGGTCGCCCGTATAAAGCCCGTCTATGTCCGACAATAAAATCAGCATATCCGCTTTGACGCTGACCGCGACGAGCGCGCCGAGCGTGTCGTTATCGCTCAAAGATATTTCGTCGGTGCTGACGGTGTCGTTTTCGTTTATAATCGGCAAAACGCCCATGTCTAAAAGCTTACCGAGCGTGTTGCTGAAATTTTGGTGGCGCTTTTCGTCGCGCATGTCCTCGCCCGTCAATAAAAGTTGCGCTACGGTGTGGTTATATTCGGCAAACAACCTGTCGTAAACGTACATAAGTTCGCACTGACCGACCGCCGCCGCGGCTTGCTTGCCCGTAACGTCTTCGGGGCGGCTTTTAAGCCCCAACTTTCCTACGCCCATCGCAATCGCGCCCGAAGAAACGAGGATAACTTCGTTTCCCGCGTTCTTAACGTCTGCCATAACTTTGCAAAGTTCTTCAACCCGCCTTAAATTCATGTTCCACGTAGGATAAGTGAGAGTCGAAGTGCCTATTTTTATAACTATTCTCATACAAAAACTTCCGCTACCGCATAACGCGCTTTTTGCCCGAAAACGCAAAATAGCGTACATACGTTATATATTTTAACACAATATAGCGGGTTTTGCAAGAGTTGAAAACGCATTTTGACCGTTTTTTAAAAATGAAAATCGCCCGACGATAAATCGGGCGATGATTAAATCGAATAAATTGTAAGCGCGCGGGCAACTTCAAAGCGTAAGCGGGACGTCGCGGATATCCCTACAAATCGCCGACAATGCGACAATAGCGACGACGAGGAGGAGCAATTTGTTATGAGTTAGCGGTTTTGGGAATTAGCGCCGTTTTAGGCAAGGCAGTTGCCCGCCGCTGTACTTTTTGTACCGCAAGCGGTGAGCCGAGCGGGGACTGAACCCCGTCAAGCCTTAAAGCCGTCTTTTTTGCCCGTTTCGGCAAATCTTTGCTTGAAGTATTTGTATACATCTGCGCAAATCTTTGCTAAAACCGTCTAAAAAATGCGGCTTTAAGGTGCCTTGGCATTTTAACGGCGATAAATTTAGATAAATCAAGGCAAACGAACGCAGC
>CAKQMM010000258.1 GCA_934254755.1 uncultured Clostridia bacterium | reverse complement strand
TTTCATTATAATGTTTTTAGGGGTAATTTCGTCGCGGAGCGCGGGGGATAATTTACTGCGGCGGTAACGATTCCTAAGTGATATTGCAACCGCGCGTTTCGCGGCGTTTTGCCCGATAATATATTTATCAAGTTCGTTTACTATTTCTCTCGGAGATAAACTCATATATATTCCCCCTTTAAACCTTTTCGACGATTATATGGTCGTTTGTAAAAACGCAGATTTCGCTTGCGATTTTAAGCGCCTTTTCAGCGATTTTATCTGCTGAATAGTCAGTTTCTTGATAAAGCGCGCGCGCCGCCGCCAAAGCGTAATTTCCGCCGCTGCCGATAGCGCAAACCCCTCCGTCGGGTTCGATGACTTCGCCGCCGCCCGATACGATTAAAAGGTTATCTTTATCGGCGCAAATCATCATTGCCTCCAACTTTCTGCCGACCTTATCTTCGCGCCAAAGTTCCGCAAGTTGAACCGCGCTGCGCATTAAGTTGCCCGAAAACTTATTTAACATTTCTTCAAAACGCTCGGTCAAAGTGAATGCGTCGCTTACCGACCCCGCAAAGCCCACGATAACTTTGCCGCCGTAAATACGCCTCACTTTTACCGCGTTGTTTTTAAATACCACCGATTCGCCGAAAGTAACCTGACCGTCGCCCGCAATAGCGGTTTCGCCGTTCTTTTTTACGGCACAAATGGTGGTGCCTCTGAATTCGATACTCATATTTTACTCCTTATAAAGTTTATTAGTCTTGATGATAATTGCACTTTTTATCGCTGCACCTTATCTTTCCGTCTTTTTTTATGAGATAATTGCCGCAAGTCGGGCACATTTCGCCGGTAGGCTCGTCCCAACTTATGAAATCGCACGCGGGGTAGCCCGAACATCCGTAATATACCGTGCCTTTTTTACTCGTCATTTTCTGCGTGGGTTTATGGCACTTGGGGCATATACCCGCGTACTCGTTCAAGCTCTTCGTCGCGCCGCATTTGGTGCACTTTAAATATTTTCCGAACTTACCCGTTTTTAAAAGAGTTATACCGCCGCAAGAGGAGCATTTCTGGTCGCTGACGACGTCGCCCTCCTGCATTTTGGTGCCGCACGCGGCGTTCGGGCAAGCAAGATATTTGCCGTACTTACCTTCCTTTAAAATCATATTCGCGCCGCAGTTCGGGCACTTGACGTCGCTTTCCTTTTCGTTCATATTGTGCGACTTATTGCACTTGTGGCAGAACAAATATTCGCCGAAACGCCCTGATTTTTTGACCATAAACTCGCCGCAGTCGGGGCACTTGATATCGGTTTTTTCTTCGTTATCCTGCGTGGCGGCTTTAAGTTCGGCCATAATGGGGTCGTAATAATCTTTAACGACTTTGTGCCAGTCTGCCCCCGCTTCCGCGATATCGTCGAGCCGCGTTTCCATTTTAGCGGTAAACTTTATATCCATAATGTCCGAAAAATACTTCATCAGTAAGTCCGTCGCGTCGAACGCAATGGGGGTGGGAACGAGATATTTGCCGCTCCTTGTTATATATTTACGCTTCGTAAGCGTGCCGATAATCGTCGCGTAAGTCGAAGGTCTGCCGATGCCGTTTTCTTCAATCGCTTTAACCAAAGTCGCGTCGGTAAATCTGACGGGGGGCTTGGTGAACTTTTGTTCTTTATTGACCTTTAAAAGTTTAAGGTCGTCGCCCGCGTTCATATCGGGTAAAAGCTTATCGCTTTCTTCCTCCTCGTCGTCCGCTTTCTTGACGTTCACGAAGTCGTAAACGGCGGTGTAACCTTTAAATTTAACGCTCCTGCCGCTCGCTTTAAAGCCGTAGTCGCCTGCCGTCGCGTAAATTTGCATGGTGTAAAACTCCGCCTCGCTCATTTGCGACGCTAAATATCTTTGATAAATCAATTTATAAAGATTATAGTGGTTTTTATCGAGTATACCCTTTACGCTTTCGGGCGTAACGGTTATATCTATCGGGCGAATTGCCTCGTGCGCGTCCTGCGCGTTCTTTTTAGCGGAATATATATTCGGCTTTTGGGGAACGTATTCTTCGCCGAAATTCGCCTTGACGTACTTTAAGCAGTCAGCCTGCGCGTCAACCGAAATACGGGTGCTGTCCGTTCTGATATAAGTTACGAGAGCTAAGTGCCCGTTTGGCGTTTCGACGCCCTCGTATAAGTGCTGGGCAACCTGCATGACCTGCGGAGCGGAAAGCCCTAATTTTGCGGAAGCGTCCTGCTGCATGGTAGAAGTCGTGAACGGGGGAAGCGCGTGCGCTTTAGATACGCCTTTTTTAACGTCTTTAACGATAAACGGCGCGTTTATAAC
>CAKQMM010000257.1 GCA_934254755.1 uncultured Clostridia bacterium | reverse complement strand
GTGCCGAGGAAGCCGTATCTTCTGATTTTGTAAATCTTATAATCTTCGTACGGAAGCCCGAACAAATACGCTTTTTCGGGCATGGTGGAGTGAAAAGTCGTATCGAACACTAAGCACATAGGCGTGTCGGGCATAACTTCCTTGCACGCGCGAACGCCCGCGATGTTTGCCATCTGGTGAAGGGGGCCGAGCTCGGCGTTGCCCAAACACTTCTGGATGTTTTCTTCGGTCGCAAGCGCGGGACCTTTAAAGTCTTCGCCGCTGTGAAGAACGCGGTGACCTACGGCGTCGATTTCTTTCATCGACGAAATAACGCCGTATTCTTTGTTTATAAGCGTATCCAAAACGAGTTTAATCGCTTCGGTGTGGGTGGGCATATCCTGCTCGATAATTACTTCTTTGCCGTTTGCTTTATGCTTTAAAAAAGATTTTTTAATACCTATCCTTTCGCAACCGCCTTTTGCGATTGCGGTTTCGGTATCCATATCGATAAGCTGATATTTAAGCGAACTGCTGCCTGCGTTTATAACTAAAATTTTCATAACTTACCCCGTAAAAATTATTTTGCTTGAAGTGCGGTTATCGCTATGACCGCGACCACGTCGTCAACGTTGCAACCCCTCGATAAGTCGTTAATGGGGCTCTTGAAGCCTTGACAAATGGGACCCAAAGCCATAAATTTGCCGAAGCGTTGAGCGATTTTGTAGCCGATGTTGCCCGCGTTTATGTTGGGGAACACGAATACGTTCGCAGCCCCCGCTACGTCTGAACCCGGAGCTTTTAAGCTTGCTACTTCCGGCGCGACGGCAGCGTCGAACTGGAATTCGCCGTCAAGTTTAAGGTCGGGCGCAAGTTCTTTCGCGATGCGGGTCGCTTCCTGCATTTTGGGAACAGATTTAAAGTATTTATCGTCGTTGCCGCTGCCTTTCGTAGAGAAAGAAAGCATTGCAACCTTCGGCTCAACGCCCGCAATGTTTTTAGCGGTTTCGGCGGAAGATATAGCGATGTCCGCAAGTTCTTCGGCGGACGGTTCGATGTTAATGGCGCAGTCCGCAAATACGGCGACCCCGCCTTTTAAATACTCGTTTTCGTCGGGAGCTATCATAATAAAGCTGCTCGAAATGGTCTTTACGCCGGGCGCGGTCTTAATAACCTGAAGCCCCGGGCGCAAGGTATTTGCCGTCGAGTGGCACGCACCCGAAACAAGCCCGTCCACGTCGCCCGCTTTAAGCATAAGCGCACCGTACATAGTGTAGTCTTTTAAAATATATTTTTGCGCGTCTTCAACCGTTGCGTATTCGGGCTGACCCGTTTTTTTGTTGATTTTGCCCTGGCGGCAATCGAATAAAATCTTAGCGTATTCGCCCGTTTTTATATTAGTTGCGGGGTTTACGACAACGACGCCTTTAAGATCTTTACCGTCGTTTAATTCTTTAACCTTCTGCTCGTCGCCAAGCAATACGATTTTTGCCAAATCCTCGTCCGCGGCGATTTGCGCGGCTTTAACCACGCGCTTATCTTCACCCTCGGGGAGGACTATGATTTTGTTCAATAATTTTGCTTTCTGTTTAATTTCGCTTAAAATATCTTTCATAACGCGCTCCTTAGTCGGTTATTTTTTGCTTTGATTATTTTTTAAAATTAGTGTATACTAAACTGTAAGCGGCAATGTCTCTTATAAAGAACGCAGTCGGCTGTCCGCGCCGCGTTCGTCTTACGAAAATTGCCCTGACTTTAATAAGTATACACCAATAATTTTTAAAAGTAAATAAAAAGTAATTAAGGAGAGAAACATTTTGAATATTTGTTCGGCGGTTTGCGAATATAACCCCTTTCATAACGGGCATCAACTGCACCTTGACCATATTAAAAACGTTATAAAACCCGACTATACCGTCGTAATAATGAGCGGAGATTTTTTAGAGCGCGGCGACGTTGCCGTCCTTGATAAATACACCCGCGCAAAACACGCCGTTTTAGCGGGCGCGGACGCGGTTATCGAACTACCCGCGGTTTTTGCGAACGCCAACGCGGAAGTTTTCGCAAGCGGCGCGATGAAGCTTGTGAACGCCTTAGCGGGCGAAAAACGCGTATGCTTCGGCGCGGAAAACGCAGGTCTTGACGCGATAGTTTCGGCGGCGAAAGCGACGCTTTTGGAAACGGACGAATTTAAGGCGATTTTAAAGCAAAAGTTAAGCGAAGGCGAGTCGCTCATCCGTGCGAGGAGTTTTGCCCTTAAAGAAACGAACGCGGGGGTCGATTTTTCATTTTTAGATAAGCCCAACAACATTTTGGGGGTGGAATACGTCCGCGCGATTTTGAAAAACGACTACGATATAAACGTCCACCCTATCC
>CAKQMM010000256.1 GCA_934254755.1 uncultured Clostridia bacterium | reverse complement strand
AAACAGTTGTCCCCCTTCGGATTTTCGCTGCGCCTTTTTTAAAGGCGCAATTAGAGCCGATACGACTGTATATTGCTTTGTCGGTTGTTCAAGGGGATTGCCGCGGCACTTCGTGCCTCGCAATGACAACTAAAACACACTTGCGCTTGATATGACGGATTTCTTTCTCATTCGGGGAAAGCAAAAAAATTAGCGGCGGGAGACAAAAGCCTCCCGCCGCATAAGTATTGAATCAATCTTATTTTGTTTTTTTACCAAATAAATTCTTACCCACTTTACCGATTTTACCAAAAATACCGGTTACACTCCCCGCAATGCCATTTTTAGCAACTTCACCGGTTGACTTGACAATATCAACTCCTAACGTATCGTTTACCAAAGTTATTGCGCTCTTAACTTTTTCCGCATTTCGTTCTGCACCGCTTTTACCGGTTATCAGTTTATTGATTTGTCCGACAAATTGGTGAATATCATTTTTAGATTGAAAGACAAATTCTTTTTCACCCGTTTTAAAATATATCTCAACGTTTGTAGAATTTACCTTAACCTGCGGCACGCCTTGATATACCTTTACGCCGTCCACGGGAAATATTTCGGTTTTGACGGTTTCATCCTGTTTTTCCGGATTTATCGGGCTAATAAAAACAACATTCTCATTTGTCAAGATAAGTCTAACCTGTTGGTTGTTATTATCAAATGCGACGTTACCTTTAAATAAAACCACTTCATCTTCTTTTAAATCGTAATTTTCCATATTTTTCTCCTCAATTTTATTCGCTAAACACTTTGTTTTTTTCGCGAATAAGTGTAAATTTTAAATAACACGTAACCATCGAACTCACGGCTACGTGTTACTTATCAACGATTTATATTTTAAAGTTTGTCTTTTTCTATTCTTTCCTGTCCGCCCATAAACGGTCTTAAAACCTCGGGGATAGTAACCGAGCCGTCGGCATTCTGGAACTGCTCGATAAGCGCGGGGAAAACTCTCGAAGTGGCAAGTCCCGAGCCGTTAAGCGTATGAACGAATCTCGTCTTGCCCGTCTGCTTATCCTTAAAACGGGTGTTGTTTCTTCTCGCCTGATAGTCGTTGGCGTTGGAAACCGACGAAACCTCTTTATAAATACCCATAGAAGGTATCCACACTTCTATATCGTACGTTCTCGCCATCGACGCCGAGCAGTCGCCCGCCGCGAGTTTGGAAAGTCTGAAATGAAGTCCGAGTCCTTCCATAAGCGCGCATGCCTTGTTTACGAGTTCCTCAAACGCCTCTTTGGACTTGTCGGGGTGCGCGTATTGCACCATTTCGACCTTGTTGAACTGATGTCCTCTTACCATTCCGCGTTCTTCCGCTCTGTAAGTACCCGCCTCTTTTCTGTAACAAGGCGTGTAAGCAAAGAACTTCATCGGGAGTTTATCCTCGTCTAAAATCTCGCCCGCGTACATATTTACGAGCGCGGTTTCCGCTGTGGGAAGCATAAATTTAGCGCGTTTTTTATCGCCGTCCTCGCTGTCTACCCAATAAACTTCGTCGGCGAATTTGGGGAATTGTCCCGCGCCGAAACCGCAGTTATAGCCGAGCATATGCGGAGGAAGAATCATTTCGTAACCGTCTTTCAAGTGGGTGGAAACGAAATAGTTTAAAAGCGCCCATTCGAGCCTTGCGCCGTCGCCGCGATAGAGCCAGTAGCCGTTGCCCGAAAGTTTAACGCCCCTTTCGTAGTCGATTATTCCGAGCGAAGTGCAAAGGTCAACGTGGTTTTTGGCTTTAAAATCGAATTCGGGTTTTTCGCCGAAAACTTTGATTACTTTATTGTTTTCCTTTTCGCCGGGAAGAAGGTCGTCGTCGGGCATATTCGGCAGCCCCGCAACGTATTCGGTAATTTTCTTCTGATATTCGTCGATCTTCGCGTCGCCCGCGGCAATCTCTTCGCCTATGGCGCGCATACGCGCGAAAATTTCTTCTACCGGCTTACCCTCTTTTTTAAGTTTGGGTATCTCCGCCGAAACTTTATTTCTTTCGGCTTTTAAAGTTTCGGTTTTAGCCATCAACGCCTTTCTCTCGGCGTCGAATTTCAATATCTCGGTAAAGTCGGCTATGCAACCTTTTTTTGCAAGTCTTTCCTTTACGAGTTCGGGATTTTCGGTTATGAGTTTTATATCGAGCATAAATCGTTCCTCTTTATTCGTTATACGGTTAAATTATACACTTATTTATCGTTAAAATCAATCGTTTTCGGCTAAATTTTATTTACGGCGTAAAAAACGTTTGCAAAATCACCTTTTGTGTGCTAAAATACGTATAGTAAAGTAGCAACGACGAAAAAGAGTACCGAAAAAAGTTTTTAAGAGAGCAGACGGTTGGTGCGAG